>JBAVJR010000442.1:0-4033 GCA_049687855.1 Steroidobacteraceae bacterium
TCATCGAACCGTTCGAGCGGGGCTTCGGCCACACGCTCGGCAACGCGCTGCGGCGCGTTCTGCTCTCGTCGATGCCCGGCAGCGCCATCACGGAAGCCGAGATCGACGGCGTGCTCCACGAGTACACCAGCATCGAAGGCGTGCAGGAGGATGTCGTCGACATCCTGCTGAACCTCAAGCTCGTCGCGATCCGCCTGAACGCGCGCGACGAGTCGGAGCTGCGCCTCTCGAAGAAAGGTCCGGGCCCGGTGCGCGCGGGCGACATCCAGGCCGACCACGATGTCGAGATCCTCAACCCCGAGCTCGTGATCGCCAACCTGACCAAGGCCGGCGAACTCAACATGACGCTCAAGGTCGAGAAGGGCCGCGGCTACCGCCCGGCCCTCCAGCGCCTCGCGTTCGAGGAAGCCAGCCGCCCGATCGGCCGGCTGCTGCTCGACGCGTCGTTCAGCCCGATCCGCAAGGTCACCTACAACGTCGAAGCGGCGCGCGTCGAGCAGCGCACCGATCTCGACAAGCTGATCATCGACATCGAGACCAACGGCACGATCGACGCTGAAGAAGCGATTCGCCGCGCCGGCTCGATCCTGAAGGACCAGCTGTCCGTGTTCGTCGACCTGCAGGGCCAGGACGAGGAGAAGTCGCGCCCGGCCGACCACCACTTCGACCCGCTGCTGCTGCGTCCAGTCGACGAGCTCGAGCTCACCGTCCGCAGCGCGAACTGCCTCAAGGCGGAGAACATCCACTACATCGGCGACCTCGTGCAGAAGACCGAAGTCGAGCTGCTGCGCACGCCGAACCTCGGCAAGAAGTCGCTCACCGAGATCAAGGAAGTGCTGGAAAGCCACGGCCTCTCGCTTGGCATGCGCCTCGACAACTGGCCGCCCTCGGGCCTGAAGCGCGACGACGAGCGCGACGTCCTCTAAGCAGCGAACAGTGGCCAGCAATCGGTTTGCTGGTCGGAAAGAGACCAAGACATGCGACACGGACTTACCGGGCGGCAGCTGAGCCGCAACGCAACGCACCGCTCGGCGATGCTGCGCAACATGGCGGCTTCGCTGCTGCGTCACGAGACCATCCAGACGACGGTCCCGAAGGCCAAGGAGCTACGCCGTTTCGTCGAGCCGCTCATCACGCTCGGCAAGAAGGACAGCGATGCGAATCGTCGCCTCGCGTTCTCGCGCCTGCGCGACGCGGAAGTCGTGACCAAGCTGTTTGCCGAGCTGGGCCCGCGCTTCGCGGCGCGTCCGGGCGGCTACACCCGCATCCTGCACATGGCCAACCGCCCGGGCGACAACGCCGAAATGGCGCTGATGGCGCTGGTCGATCGCGCTGCGCCGGCCGCCGCGGCCCCGGCTGCGGACGAAGGCGGGAAGAAGCCGAAGGCCCGCAAGAAGAAGACGGCCGACGCGGCTCCCGCTGCGGCAGCGGGCGACGAGCCGGCCAAGAAGCCGCGCGCACCCCGCAAGAAGAAGACAGCCGCAGCCTGAGCGATCCGCCAGTTGCCACGGCCCGATCGGTTCGGCAGGAACCGTGGTGCCGCGCGAACGATGAAGCCGGACCCGCGTCCGGCTTTTCTTTGTCCGCGCAATCCAATACCGTGTAACCGATAAATCAGACACCTGGGGAGTGGCCGGCATATGAGCGTCTTTTCGGAATTCAAGGAATTCGCCATGAAGGGCAACGTGCTCGACATGGCGATCGGCGTCGTCATCGGCGGCGCGTTCGGCAAGATCGTCTCGTCGCTGGTCGGCGACGTGATCACGCCGATGATCGGCAAGGCCGTCGGTGGCGTGAACTTCAAGGACCTGGCGTACAGCATCGGCATGGATCCGGCCGGCGCGCCGATCCTGGTGAAGTACGGCATGTTCCTGCAGACCATCTTCGACTTCTTGATCATCGCGGCCGTGATATTCATGGCCGTCAGGGCGATCAACAAGCTGAAGGCTCCGCCGCCTCCGGCAGCGGCTCCGGCGCCGGCTCCGGACGTGGTCCTGCTTGGCGAGATTCGTGACCTGCTGAAGAAGCAGTAGTCGCTCTGCTGCCTCTCCCGCCTCGCAGCGGGAGAGGTCGCCCGAGTGGGCGAGTGCGGTCGGTCCGGTCGAGTGGGTTGCGCCGCGCATGAAGGCGGCCTTCATGCGCGGCCGGCCCGCTCAACCGTGTCGGCGGCCGCAACTGCGGAAACAGTCTGGCGCCAACTCTCTCCCACCTGCAGCGGGAGAGGGTCCAGAGCGCTACGCGACTCTCGCGAACGCGTCCCGCGTCAGGTTCTCAGGCGCGCCCGTCGCCGTGCAGGCGACGTCGTCCTCGATGCGGATGCCGCCATAGGGTTTCAACCGCCGCACGACATCCCAGGCGATGTAACGGCCGAGACCGTTACGCTGCGCCTCGTCGAGCAGCAGGTCGATGAAGTAAAGGCCGGGCTCGATCGTGACGACCATGCCCGGTTCGAGCCGGCGCGTCAGGCGCAGGTAACGATGGCCCGTCGGACGCGGTATCTCGGTGTGGCCCGAATCGTCGGCAGCGAGACCCGCCACGTCATGCACCTGGATGCCGAGCAGGTGCCCGATGCCATGCGGGAAGAACACGCCGGACACGCCGTTCTCCGTGGCCTGTTCGGCCGTGCATCCATTGACGACACCGGCTTGCACCAGCGCCCCAGCAATCAGGCGGTGAGCGAGCAGGTGAATTTCGCGGTAGTCGAACCCGGGCCGGACGGCGGCGCAGAGTTCGAGTTGCAGCTTCTCCATCGCGGCCATGAGTTCGAGGAAAGCCGGATCGGTGCCAGCCGCATCCGCGACGTGCGTGCGCGTGATGTCGCTGGCGTAGCCGCGGAACTGCGCGCCCGCATCGATCAGGAACGTGGGTCGCGGCACGTCGCGCCGGCGGCCCAGCGTCGTGTAGTGCAGGATGGCGGCTCCCTCGCCAAACGCGATGATGTTGCCGTACGGCAGTTCCTCTTCCCGCAGCCCGACGGCCGAGCAGTACGCCTGGTGCACCTCGAATTCCGAGGCGCCCGCGCGGTAGGCCGCGGCGGCCGCAACGTGCCCGACCGCGCCGAGCCGTGCTGCCTCGCGCATGCACGCGAGCTCGTAGGGCGTCTTGGTCGCGCGGTGGTAATGCAGGTACGCGAGCAGTCCGGCTGGATTCGTGGCGCTGAAGCCCCATTCGGCGAACTCCGGGGGTAGCTCGCCGATGCAGGCCAGGCGCCGATTGCCGGCATCGAGCAGCCCGCGCGCTGCGGCGGGCTCCCGGATCACCGTGAGGTCGAATTCGCGGGTCCAGGCGGCGGTCGGCACCTCCGGCGGCTTGTGCCAGTAGTCCGCGGGTTGATGAAACACCAGCTGCGGCCGGCGGCCGGGCAGGTAGCGGACGAAGCAATCCGGTGCTTGCTGCAGGGGCGCCCAATGCAGGAAATGCGGGTTCGCCTTGAAGGCGGGACCGTGGTCATCGAGGAAATGCAGCCCTGGGCGGCCCGAATACACGATCAGGCCGTCGTAGCCTTCGCGCTCGAGGGCACGGTCCGCAATTGCCTGTACGTGCCGCAGGTGGGCAGAAAACAACGGGTCGATGGCATCTGTCATGGTCTGGGCCCCAAGGTCAGGAAGCGGTGATCATAGGAGAATCGGGGCCCGGCGGGCGGCCTGTCGAGCGCTCCGACCCTGCGGTCTGTCGCCAGATAGAGACGGTTTTACGGCTTACGTCTGGAAAGCACGGTCCTAGAATCGCATCCGCGCATCAGGCCGACCTGCCGCAAGGTGGGAAGGTCGAGGGTGCAAGGTGTTCGATATCAACAGACTGCAATTTTTGGGGTATTTATCAATGAACGCGAAGATCGCTCTCGCCGCCGCCCTCGCCGCCCTCGTACTCGCCGGCTGCGCCAAGAAGGAAGAAGCCGTCGAAGCCACGCAGGAAGCCGCTGCTGACGCCGCCGCCGCCGCTGGCCAGGCTGCCGACGCCGCCACGGACGCTGCTGCTGCCGCCACGGACGCTGCCGCCGCTGCTGGCGAAGCTGCCGTTGACGCCACTGCCA
>JBAVJR010000443.1:0-9884 GCA_049687855.1 Steroidobacteraceae bacterium
ACGACATTCCGCGCGTGGCCGCCGGCTGCGTGGGCCGCCGCTGCGGAGCATCGGGCGACAGGGGAAATCACGATGAACACGGGACTCGTCGGTGGAATAGCCGGTGGAGTGATCGGGTTGCTCGGAGGCGTGGTTGGCACCTATTTCAGCATCCGGAACACATCCGGGCCGCGCGAACGCGCATTCATGATTCGCGCTGCAATTGCGGCCTGGATCATGGTCACGGCATTCCTGCTCGGTCTATTCATGTTGCCGCCACCGTTTAAATTCCTGTTGTGGCTCCCTTACGGGATTGCCCTGCCGCTTGGAATCCTGTGGTGCAACCGCCGTCAGCGCAGGATTCAAGCCGAGGAGGCTGGATCAAACGCGACGGGTCCACAGGCAAGTTGATGCGGATGCGTGGTTCAGCACCGGCTGACCGCACGTCCCATGTTGACGCGATGACACGGCGCTCCGCATGAAGCCCACGTACTTCGATCTCACTGTTCCGGACGTAGCCCGCGCCAGGGCGCTCTTCGAGTCAGTTCCGAGAGCGACATGACTGCAAGCGCACGGTGCCAGAGTTGCGGCATGCCGGTGAAAGCCGATCCAAAGGGCGGCGGAACCAATGCAGACGGCAGCCGCAGTGACGAGTACTGCAGCTTCTGCTTTCAGAATGGCAAGCTGGTCAACCCGGAGATGACCATTGAGGAGATGCGCGCACTGATCATCGAGAAACTCGGGGAGAAAGGGTACCCGCGATTCATCGCGAGATTCTTCACCGTCGGCCTCGACAGGCTGAAGCGCTGGCATGGTCGCGACTGACAATCCGCGCCGCGCCGCGGGTGAATCCAGCGGCAGGCGTTTAAGGACGGGACACGCAGTGCAATGCTGACGAGGAGAAAGTTCATCGCAACTGCCGTCGCTACTGGTCTGGGCGCCACGGGTGCCCTCACATTCCGCTCCCTCAGCGCCGGCAGTGCGGAATACGAGCAGGCCGTGAAGCAGACATGGCGCCATGGCGAACGCAGTTCGAGCGACGCTCCGGCCGTGCTGCGCGAACTCGTGCGCTACGCGACTCTCGCGCCGTCCAGTCACAACTCCCAGTGCTGGAAGTTCAGGCTGGGTGACCAGTCGGTTGCAATCCTGCCCGATTATCGACGCCGATGCCCGATCGTCGATCCAGACGATCACCACCTCTTTGTCAGCCTCGGCTGTGCCGCCGAGAACCTCGTGCAGGCAGCGTCGGCAATGGGCTTTCGCGACGATACCGTTTTCAATGCAGGAACGGACGAGTCACTGGACGTCTCCCTCGTGCGCGCCACGGAGTCGCGAACGCCGCTGTTCGACGCAATCCCGCGCCGGCAGTCGACCAGGGGTGAATTCGATGGCAAGCCCCTGGCAAACGGCGAGTTGCGGCTGCTGGAATCGGCCGGCACAGGAAACGGCGTCCGGGTGCACCTGCTCACGGACAGGCAGGCCATGGAGGATGTGCTGGATTTCGTGGTGCAGGGAAATACGGCACAGATGCGGGACCCGGCATTCGTGCGCGAACTCGAGGACTGGTTGCGCTTCAACGGAGGGCAGGCCGCGAGACAGGGTGACGGGCTGTTTGCAGGTTGTTCCGGCAATCCAAGTGCCCCTGGTTGGCTGGGTGGCCTGATGTTCGATCTTTTCTTCACCGAAAAGGTCGAAAACGACAAGTACGCACGACATGTGCGGAGCTCGGCCGGCATCGCGGTATTCGTTTCAGAGCGCGAGGACAAGAATCACTGGATAGAGGCGGGTCGTGCCTTTCAGCGGTTTGCATTGCAGGCAACGGCGCTGGATGTCCGGACTGCACACCTGAATCAACCGGTGGAAGTCGCAGCGCTCAGGTCGCAGTTCGCCGAGTCAATCGGCGTCTCGACTGGAAGGCCTGATCTCGTCATCCGGTTCGGTCGCGGGCCCGGGTTGCCCAGGTCCTTGCGGCGCCCGGTTGAAGCCGTCCTGTTGTAGCAGCCTGTTCATAGGAGCTGTCCGGTTTCCGCCAGGCAGCGAACGAGGAATTCCGATGTCGAGAACCCAAACCCCAGTTCTCGCGCACGTCGTCTATCGGACGCGCAGATTCGAGCAGATGCTCGCGTGGTACAAGCAGGTGTTCCATGCCCGGGTGCAGCATCAGAACCCGGCAATGGCATTCCTCACCTATGACGACGAGCATCACCGGCTGGCGTTCATCGACCTCGCGGTCGTGCAGCCAGGTGCGCAGGATTCAGAGAAGCATGGGCTGGTTGGCGTCGAGCACATTGCCTACACCTACGCGTCGCTCGAGGACATGTTCGACAGCTACACGCGCCTCAAGTCCCATGGCATCCTGCCTTACTGGTGCATCCACCACGGCCTCACGATATCGATGTATTACGCCGACCCCGATGGCAACCAGCTCGAATTCCAGGTCGACTGTTTCGAGTCGGCCGAGGAAAGCAACGCCTACATCTGTGGCCCGAGCTTCAGCGTCAACCCGGTTGGAGTGGAGTTTGACCCGGAGGACTGGCTGGCCCAGGTACGCGCAGGAGCGTCGCTTTCCGGTTTCCTTGTGCGCCGGGTGCACGAGCCGGTTTCTCCGATTCGCGGTACCTTGAGCGCTGTCTAGAGACGACATGCCGTGGACTGCGCCACGCGCCGCCGCCGAAAGACTGGAATGAAGTGCCGCAACGGTCGCTTCACTCCATGGCTGGAGAGCAATTCGAGGCGCCCGACATGGTCGTGAAACTGGCCGTCCGGACGGCGACCCGTCCCGTCGATTTCGCCGCGAACATCCGCGCGTCGGCCTCGGCGACCAGGGTATCGAAGTCCCGCGTTTCCGCGCCGGCACCAAATGCAGCGACACCGACACTGAATGCGATCGGCGGGATGCCGTGCCGCGTTTCGTTGACTGCTGCCAGCTCCTGCTGGAGGCGGTCGAGGAATGCACCGGTATCCGGCGCATGCGCGTCGCACAGCAGGGCGTAGAACTCATCTCCACCGATCCTGCCGAGCACGTCGGATTCGCGACAGGTCAGCAGCAGGCAACGTGCAAAGCCCTGCAGCGCCAGGTCACCCGCTTCGTGTCCTCCGAGATCGTTGATCCGCTTGAAATTATCGAGATCGAACACCAGCAGCGCCCCGGACAGGCGGGCGCGGCCGCAGGTGGCCAGCATCTGCTGGGCCAGAAGATGAAATCCGCGCCGGTTGGGAATCCCGGTGAGATCGTCCGTCGTGGCGAGGGACAGCGAACGCAGTTGCTGTTCGGCGAGCGCAGTCAGATCGCGCAGCATTGACTGATCGCTAGCGGAGAAGGTACGCGGGACGCGGTCAATCAGGCACAGCGTTCCGATCCGGTGCCCGTCTGCGGAATGCAAAGGGCAGCCGGCGTAGAAACGGATGTCGGGTGCGCCGCAGACTAGTGGATTGTCGGCGAAACGCTGATCCTGGGCGGCGTTTTCCACGACGAAGACCGCTTCATCGAGGATCGCATGGCCGCAGAAGGAGATGTCCCGTGGAGTTTCGCGCGCATCCAGTCCCTGCCTGGACTTGAACCATTGCCGGTCCGAATCCACCAGCGATATCAGGGCGATCGGCACATCGAAGAGCCGCTTCGCCATGCGCGTGATCTGATCGAACCGTTCCTCGGCAGGAGTGTCCAGCACCCGCAGGGAATGCAGCGCCCGCAGGCGTTGTGTTTCATTCGGCGGTTTTGCTGGGATCTTCATGTGTAATGCGTCTCGCCGGCACAAGTCGAGTGACTGTGCCGCTATCGGCCAAGGAGCGGAGTGCTTTAGGCGCGGTGGAAAATACGAGGCCCACGACCGGCCGAAGTGAGAATCGCGCCACACTATCGGCGTTTCCGGCGTGTTCGCCCTGATTGCTCGTCGTCGCCATTCAACTACTGGCAACTGGCTTTCCTGGGAGGCTTCACGACGCCAGCCAGCCCCGTTTGCCAGGACAAGGCCGGCGACAGGATCGACCCCAAGAGCACGCCGGTGATTCGCAACGGTGACCATTGCTTCCTGCTAGCAAGGACTGACCCCGCTGATAGTATTATCGCAAGGCCAGGCTCAGTGGGCACCGGCCGAGTTCGCAGGTTCGCAGTCGAGGCATGCGGCCTCGCAAGACGCTGGAGCAGGCTGACCAGCAGCGGCCCTTGACCGGCAGCTCGGCGCTGGCGTCAGCCCGCCAATGGATGGGGACACAATGCATCCGAGCCGCATTTCAAGCAAACAGTACGCTGACGGATGCAGCCCGTCGCTGGCGGCAATGTGAAGACCGAGCTGGAGCATCAGATGGTGAAGACCGCCGGCGCTGTGATTCCCGAACGGGGCTGCCCCATGAACCGCGCATTCCGGGCGGTGACCGGCCTGGTTGCACTGCTGCTTGCTACCGGATGTGTGCCGTGGGTCGGCCCGGTTGAGGTCCGGCTCGAGACCGGCGGCGTGCGGCAGAGCGATTTCGTGATTCACCCGGCGAAGATGTACGGAGTGATCCACAGCACCAGGGCCGAGTGGCTCGCGCCGCAAGTGGTTTCTTCGGAGACGGGCGTCACGATCCAGCGCTCATGGTGCGGACCGACGTTCTCGTCCTTTCATGTCTACGTGTATCACCCGGAGTACGTCCCGACATTTACCGGTCTCGCGTCGAGCGGCAGAATCGTCCTGCCGCCGGTGCAGCTGGAGAGTTGGACCAGTCGCCTCGATTCCCGCGGTGTCAGCGTGAGGACCGCGCGAATGCATCTACAGCGGCTTCTCGAGAACTGGATTCCGGCTTTCAGGCCGGGACCGGAGCGGGCGAGGCTGCGCCGCTATCTCCCGGGACTGGAGCAACTGGTGGCGCGTGTCACGCTTGAGCCGGAAGACCTGGGGCTCTGGTTGACCATCGAGGCAGCGCGGACAGACCTGGATGCCGACCTCAGGTCCCTGGCGGACGCGATGCGATGACCGCGAGGAGGCTGCACGGACGATGAGCGGCCAGGCAAACGGGTGAAGCTGATGGCTGCCGTTGTCCCAGGTACAGGTCCAATGGGAATGATCGAACACAGATTGCAGGGGGCCCGCAGGCCCCGACAGCGAAGCGCGACGCAAGGCTGGTAGCGCATGCCGACGAATTCCGTTGCATTGCTCGAGCGGGAACTTACCGTTCCAGGGTGGCGACACGCTCTTCGCTTTTACCTGCCAGCCGCCATTGCGTTGCTCATCGTCTTTGTCATCGTGCCGCTGGTTGCATTCGGAATCCGGTCCCTGTATCGATGGATGGTCGAGTTACTGCATGACCGTGTGATTGCAGGGCTCCCAAAAACATGACTTTCCATCATTCGGAGAATGGCCGTGCTGCAATTGAAACCACTTGACGAAAACGTGCCGATCTTTCAGCAACTTGGCACGGACGAGTCGCCCGTGGTCTTAGTGAATGTATTCCAGGTGGCGAAGGACGATGTTCCAGCCTTGCTGAAGGCATGGGAAGCCGACGCCAACTGGATGAAGGCGCAGCCCGGCTACATCTCGACGCAGTTGCATCAGGGAATCGCAGGCAGCACCACGTTCATGAACTATGCGCTGTGGGAGTCTGTAGCGCATTTCCGGGCCGCGTTCACCCACCCGGAGTTCAAGCAGGCGCTTGGTCACTATCCATCGTCAGCTGTGGCGTCTCCGCACCTTTTCACGCGCCTGACTGTCCCCAATCTGTGTGTCGGGCCGTAGCGGTCAGTATTGCTCGATGCGTGAGCGCGCAGTTCTCGACCGGCGCCCTCATCAGTGGCGACGTGCAAGGGTCGGAAGAGACCGCGTCAATCTGGCAGTACGGAGGAAGAGCGAATGGCCACAGGGGAATGCAATTGCGGCGCAATCCAGTTCGAGATTGACGCGGATCTCTCCGGTGTCTTCGTGTGCCACTGTTCGATCTGTCGCCGGTCCACCGGGAGCAATGGCATCGCGGTGGTCGTCGTTCCAAAGGACCGGTTCCGGTGGGTCCGGGGCCAGCAGCACATCGCGACCTGGAAGAAGCCGCACACGGACTGGCAGACCTGGTTCTGCAGTATTTGCGGCTCCCCCGTGCCAGGTGAAAACGACGCGACGAGAATGTTTGCGCCAGCGGGTTCCATCATCCAGGGAGGTGACGCGCTCAGGGTCATCCACCACATCTGGGTGGGTTCGAAGGCCGTCTGGGACGAAATCGGCGACGCCGGGCGGCAACACGTCGAGGGATTCCGTGGCTGACATCCCGGACATGCAGATGTAGCACGGGTGTCAGGTACTCACAGGAAAGACATGGACCCGTATCTCCTCCTCAAGCTCCTGCATGTCATGGCGGTCATTGCCTTCCTTGGCAACATCGCTACCGGTCTCTTCTGGCATGCCCATGCCGCTCGTACGCGCGAGGCCAGGCAGCTCGCTCACGCCATGGACGGCATTATCCGGAGCGACCGCATCTTCACGGTTCCTGGCGTCGTTGGAATCGTCGTCACTGGGGTCGCCGCTGCGATCCACGGCCACTATCCACTGCTCCGTACCGGTTGGATTCTCTGGACCCTGGTGCTTTTCACGGTCTCGGGGCTGGTCTTCATGTTCCGCGTGGCACCTCTGCAGCGGCAACTGCGCGCGCTCGCCGCCGCGGCAGTCGAATCCGGCACTTTCGAGTACGCTCAGTACCGCGCGTTAGCCGTCCGCTGGGAACTCTGGGGTGCCGCGGCGCTGCTGACACCGATGGCAGGACTGGTGCTGATGGTGCTGAAACCAAACCTCTAGAGGGACGCCGCGTCTAACTGATCGCTCGAGCCGACCATGCACCTCCTTGGCTTCGTACCCCTGCGGCATGCGGCGGCGCAACTCGGTTGCCGGGCCGGACAAACGGAGGCTCTGTGAGGCGTCAGGGATCGATGCAGGAATCCATGGTGGATCTCAGAACGACTGATTGATGGCCCGTACTGAAGAATGGGGTTCCAGGAATTGCGACGGGGCGCGACGTTGATGGGAGTAACGCAGAAGTGCCTGTAGTTGCGACCCGGGACGCAGCACCCGGCGACTTTGCAGCCATCTGCGCGTTGAACCTTGCCGAGGTTCAATACACCAGCCCGATGGATGCCGCCCGCCTGGGCGTGCTCGACCAGATGGCTGCCTACCATAAGGTGGGCATTGTCGATGGTCGGGTGGTTGCGTTCCTGCTGGCCATTCGAAATGGCGCACCGTACGCGAACGACAACTTCGAGTGGTTCGCACGCAGGTTCCCAAGCTTCCTCTACGTCGACCGAATCGTGGTGTCTGCGGACGTTCGCAGCCTGCGCCTGGGTACGCTGCTTTACGAAGACCTCTTTCGCTTCGCCAGGGCCAACGCCATCTCCCTGGTGACGTGTGAGTACGACATCTTCCCGCCCAACGAGCCGTCACGACGGTTTCACGACAAGTTCGGCTTCATTGAGCAGGGGACCCAGTGGGTCCAGGACGACAGCAAGCAGGTTTCGCTGCAGGCAGCGCCGACCTGAATTCAGCTGGCGGAGTTTTCCGGTTCATGATCCACTTCGCGCGGTGGACGTACCCATCGGAGCCTAGATGCTGCGCCGCGACTTTCTGTTCCTGTCGGCGTTCAGCGTGGCCATGCCAGCGTTCGCGCTGTATGACCCGAAGCCCGTAGGCGACATCGCGCTGCGCGAACACGCGCGACGGCGACCTTGGAAGAGTCATCTTCGAGGATACCGTGGGCGCCCGGACGAATCGCTTCAGGCTGGAGTTCGGCCCGCAGACATTCGTGCAGAAGCACGAAGAGATCGAGGGTGCGGCTGCGCCCGTCTTTCGCAACGAGTACAGGTTCCGCCGAGCCGGGGTCTAGGCGCTGGATCAGGCGCAACGAGGGGTTCTCATGTCCAGGAAACATACGGTGTCGATCGCTTTCGCCACGGCGATGCTCGCATGCGCGCTCCCCGGCAGATCCATGGCTGATCCAGCAGGGAAGGGCGACGACCTGACAGGAGCCTGGCGCGGAGCCGTCCAGTTCCTGTCGGGCGCATTCGCCGAGGTCAAGGATCTCGAGCTCATGTACGCGTTCATTGCGGGCGGAACCATGACGGAGTCTTCGAACTACGACGCGGTGCCGCCCGTCCCGCCCGCGTACGGGGTGTGGAAGAAAGTCGGCGCTGGCACATACGAGGCCAGGTATCAGTTTTTCCAGTCCAGGACCGTTGCTTCCGCCGACGAACTGGTCAAGGCAGGGGGATGGGGGGCCGCGGGCTACGGGATCATCTCGCAGACGATCACGTTGTCTGCAGACGGCAAGTCGTTCGACTCGAAGCTCCATCTCGAGCTGTTCGGCCAGGATGGAAAGCCCGTGGCGGGTGGCGGCGACGCGACCGCCAAGGGAACGAGAATCGAATGAGGAAGGATCTCCTGGTCGTTGACGTTCTGCACGTGCGCGCAGGCGCGGTACTCGAGTTTCAAGGTGAGGGCAGGCCATGATTTCTTCGATTGAGCGATCGGCGCAGCGCTACGCACGGATTGGCGGCGTCCTGTACCTGGCGATCATCGTGCTGGGCCTGTTCGGCGAGGCGTTCGTGCGCGGCACCCTCGTCGTATCCGGGGACGCGTCGGCAACGGCCAACGCCATTGCGGCCGGAGAGTCGTTGTGGCGTGCCGGGATCGCGGGCGATCTGCTGATGCAGGTGCTCGACCTGCCGGTGATCGTGGTGCTCTACTTGCTGCTCAGGCCAGTCAGCGAATCACTGGCGCTGCTAGCCACGTTTATCAACCTGATCCAGACCGCAGTGCTCGCAGCCAACAAGCTCAACCTGCTGACTCCTGTCCTGCTGCTCGGGAACGCGAGCGGCCTGGAAGCCTTCACCCCGGAACAATTGCACGCGCTTTCCTACCTGGCCATCGAGGCGCATGGGTATGGGTTCGGCGCCGGGCTCATCTTCTTCGGGTTCGCGTGCCTGATCCGGGGCTACCTGATCTTCAAGTCGGGGTACTTCCCCAAGGTTCTTGGACTGCTGATGGTGCTTGCGGGAGTGAGCTACCTCACCAACAGCTTTGCATTGCTCCTTGCGCCGTCGCTGGCGTCGGCGCTGTTTCCCGTCGTCCTCATACCGGCCTTTGTCGGCGAGCTGAGTTTCGCCCTGTGGCTGGTCTTCAAGGGCGTGAACATCGAACAGTGGGCGCGCTGCACGACCAACTCCATCCCGGTGAAATCACCGACATGACGGCATTTGCCAGATTCTCATCCCGGCTTGACGCGTCCGTCAGCTGCATTCTCGCAGGAGTTTCCACGTGAGCACCGAGGAAAGTCCGCGCCCGCCATTTCCGCCGTTCGACGCCGAAACGGCCACGAAGAAGGTTCGCATGGCCGAAGACGCCTGGAACACGCGTGACCCGGACCGGGTGTCGCTCGCTTATACACCCGACAGCATCTGGCGCAATCGATCGGAGTTTCTTTCCGGTCGTGAGGCTATCCGGCAATTCCTCGTGCGCAAGTGGAGCAGGGAACTGGACTACCGGCTCATCAAGGAGCTATGGGCTTTTCGCGGCAACCGCATCGCCGTGCGCTTTGCCTACGAGTGGCATGACGACGCCGGCAACTGGTTGCGCTCGTACGGCAACGAGAACTGGGAATTCGACGACCAGGGGTTCATGCGTCGACGCATCGCCAGCATCAACGACCTGCCGATCCAGGCAAGCGACAGGAAGTTTCACTGGCCGCTGGGCCGTCGCCCCGATGGGGATCCGTCCCTCTCCGAGCTTGGCCTGTGACGGCCTCGGTCTCCGCAGCCGTTCCCTGCGCTAGCGCCAGGCAGTGAATGTCGAACACTGAGCGTTTCCGGGCGTACATCGCCGCTTACGCGCGAAGAGACCTGGCAGCGATCGACGCCATGCTTGCTCCGGGCGTCGGTCTCCGGGACTGGAACCTGT
>JBAVJR010000444.1:0-2032 GCA_049687855.1 Steroidobacteraceae bacterium
CCTTCGAAGGTCGACATGCCGTAGAACGAGAGCGACACGATCATGAACTTGAGGATCGGGTCGGTGCGCAGCTTATGCCACGCGCCCGACAGGGTCATGATGCCGTTGATCATGCCGCCCCACGACGGCGCCAGCAGGATCAGCGAGAACACCATGCCGAGCGACTGCGCCCAGTCGGGCAGCGTCGTGTAGTGCAGGTGGTGCGGGCCGGCCCACATGTACGTTGAGATCAGGGCCCAGAAGTGCACCACGGACAGCCGGTAGGAATAGACCGGACGGCCCGCCTGCTTCGGCACGAAGTAGTACATCATGCCGAGGAAGGCTGCGGTCAGGAAGAAGCCGACCGCGTTGTGACCGTACCACCACTGCACCATCGCATCCACCACGCCGGGGTAGATGCTGTACGACTTGGTCAGCGTCACCGGGATGGCCAGGCTGTTGACGATGTGCAGCACGGCGATCGTGATGATGTAGGCCGCGAAGAACCAGTTCGCGACGTAGATGTGCTTCACCTTGCGCTGGGCGATCGTCCCGAAGAAGACGACGGCGTAGGCGACCCACACGATCGCGATCAGGATGTCGATCGGCCACTCGAGTTCCGCGTATTCCTTCGAGGTGGTCATGCCGAGCGGCAGCGTGATCGCCGCCAGCAGGATGACCACTTGCCAGCCCCAGAACGTGAACGCGGCGAGCTTGTCGAGGAACAGCCGCACGTGGCAGGTGCGCTGCACGATGTAGTACGACGTGGCGAAGAGCGCCGACCCGCCGAACGCGAAGATCACCGCGTTGGTGTGCAGCGGGCGCAGCCGCGCGTAGGACAGGAACGAGTACGGGGGCAGCAGGTCGGGCCACAGCAGTTGCGCCGCGATCAGGACGCCGACGAGCATGCCGACGATTCCCCAGACCACGGTCATGATTGCGAACTGCCGGACCACCTTGTCGTTGTAGTGAGTGGCCGTCATTTTCTTCGGTCGCCTCGGAGAGGATGAGAATAGATGCCGTTCCGGCCCGGGGGGGCGCAAAACGCCATGCGAATGCTAAAGATCACACATGCGCAGGGGCAGTAGGGACAGGAATCAAAGCGCCTACGTACTTTCCGAAGCGACTTCTCCGCATTGCGGGTCTAGCGGCATCGTCGCACAGTGAATGCGTGGCAACACGTACGCTGCGTGGAGGCACGTCATGCAACGCCTCGATCGAATCCTGGCCGTGATCGATCCCACCGTGGATGTGCAGGTCGGTGCCGCGAAGGCGGCGCGGCTGGCCCGGTTGAGCGGCGCCGCGCTCGAATTGTTCGTCTGCGACTTCGACCCCGCATTGACGGGGCAGCCGTTTTTCGACACCGACAAGTTGCGCCGGCTGCGCGAGGAGTTCATTGACGAGAGGGCGGCGCACCTCGAAGACCTGGCCGACGAGCTGCGCGCCGGCGGGCTCGACGTCACGACCCACGTGCACTGGGACAACCCGCTGTACGAGGGCATCCTGCGTCGCGTCGCGGAATTCGCACCCGACCTGATGGTCAAGGACACCCATTACCATTCGATGCTGCGTCGCGCGCTCTTCACCAACACGGACTGGAACCTGGTCCGGCGCTGCCCGGTGCCCCTGCTGCTCAGCCGGACCGCGGACTGGCCGGCGCGGCCGCTCATCCTCGCGGCGCTCGATCCGGGCCACCACGGCGACAAGCCGGCCGCGCTCGATCACGATATCCTCGACGCCGCGCAATTTCTGGCGGGACAACTCGACGGGACCGTCGAAGCTGTCCATGCCTTCTTCCCTGCCGCACTGCTCGCCGCAACCACGGGGTTTGCCGGAGTACCGCTCGCCCAGGAACTGAGCGTCGCGGACCTGCTCGAGTCCGAACGCACGCGCGTGTCCGCGGCGACGCGGGAGATCACGCAGGCGCACGGGCTCGATGAGAAATCCGTGCGGGTGCTGCAGGGATCGGCCTCCGAAGTGCTGCCGCGCGTCGCTGCCGAGGACCACGTCGATCTCGTCGTGATGGGGGCCGTGTCGCGCAGCCGTCTGCGCG
>JBAVJR010000445.1:0-7977 GCA_049687855.1 Steroidobacteraceae bacterium
CGGCATCAACGGTGCGGAGGCTCCGGTCGGCCAGGCGTACCGAACGCTGGACACGACGATCGCGGATTCGCAGTACGGTCCGCTCGGGCAGCCGCTGGCGAACGTGGGCACCATCATCGCGCTGGAGAAGGGTCCGGACGCCGACGAGTTCTTCCTGACATTCGACGTGCTCGGTACGCACCAGAACGTGCGGCTCGACCCGGTGCCGCTGGCGCCGGTGCCGCCGCCGGACGTGCAGCGCACCGCCGACGTGGGCCTGCGCGTGTTCGACGAACTCAACGCGACCATGGCCGAACTCACCGGCGTGAGCCCGCAGGATCCGGGCGTGGCCGCCACGTACGCGACGATCAGGCAGTCGCTGCCGACCGTGGAGACGATCGACACTTTCGTGTCCGCGCACCCGGTGGCGGTCGCGCAGCTGTCGATCCAGTACTGTGATGCGTTGGTCGAGGATCCGATCGCGCGCGCGCAGTACTTCCCCGGCTTCAACTTCGGCGCGGCGCCGTCCACGGCGTTTGCCTCCCCGGGCCGGACGATCGTGCTCGATTCGCTGATCGGGCGAATGCTGCGCACCAACGTCGCCACCGAACCGGATGCCGTCGGCGTGCGCACTGATCTCGACAGACTGATCACCGACCTGACGAGCTGCGGCGGTTCCTGCAGCGCTGACCGCACCGGAGTCGTGGTCAAGGCCAGCTGCGCCGCGCTGCTCGGCAGCGCCGCCACGCTGCTGCATTGACGCCGTCGAGTACGAGGACCATCACATGCTGATTCGAAGAAAGACCCCTCGCGCGCTCGGCCTCGACGAGCCGATCCGTCACGAAGGGACGCACAAGCGACCAGTCACCCGGCGCGATTTCCTCGCGCAGGGCTTCACCTCGGGCCTGGCGACGATAGCCGTGCCCACCGTGTTCAGCCTGTTCGCCGATCCGCGCGCAGCGCAGGCCGCGCTGTCGCCCGATCTGGTCGCGCTGAAGGCCAGCTGCGGCCTCGACGTGGCCGGCGCGGGCAAGATTCCGTTCATCTGCATCGACCTCGCGGGCGGCGCGAACATGGTCGGCTCGAACGTGCTGATCGGCGGGCCTGGCGGCCAGCTCGACTTCCTGAGCACGGCCGGCTACGGCAAGCTCGGCCTGCCGGGCGACATGCTGCCGAGCATGACCAACGTGGTCACCGGCACGAGCTTCACCGACTCGCGGCTCGGCCTGTCCTTCCACAGTGACAGCGCATTCCTGCGTGGCATCCTCGATCGCATCGCGCCTGCGACGGCCGCGTCGATCAACGGCGCCGTCATCGCCGCGCGTTCCGAGAACGACACGGGCAACAACCCGCACAACCCGATGTACGGCATCCACCAGGCGGGCGCGGATGGCGCGCTGGCGACGCTGATCGGGTCGCGTGCCTCGGATTCCGGCGGCAACTCGATGGCACCGGCCGGACTGATCGATCTTTCGGTACGGCCGACGAAGGTTGACCGCGCCAGCGACGTCACCGGCCTGGTCGACACTGGGCAACTCGCAAGCCTGCTGAGCCTCGATGACACCGTGGCGGTGATGGAGGCCATCCAGCGCATCAGCGACCGCAAGCTGCAGAAGATCGACCCGAAACAGCCATGGGCGGACCCGAAGAAGACGACCGTGACGCGCAACGAGGTCGTCAAGGAACTCGTCAACTGCGGCTACGTGAAGGCGGCCGACGTCGTCGACCAGTACGGCGACCCGAGCAGCCTCAACCCCGACCTCGATCCGGACATCGTCGGCACGGGCGGCATCTTCAGCCGCACCGAGTACGACAACGACGCCGAGTTCCGCAAGACCGCGGCGGTCATGAAGATGGTGCTCTCCGGCTACGCCGGCGCCGGCACGATCGCGCTCGGCGGGTACGATTATCACGGGCAGGGGCGCTCCACGGGCGAATTGCGCGACCTGCGCGCGGGACGCTGCATGGGCGCCTGTCTCGAGTACGCGGCGCGCCGGGGCATGCCGTTGATGCTCTACGTGTTCTCGGACGGCTCGATTTCGGCCAGCGGCCAGGTGGACGACACCGCCGACGGCCGGGGCAAGTTCATGTGGACCAGCGACAACCAGTCCACCGCGGCGTCGTTCTTCCTGGTCTACAATCCGCGTGGCCGTCCGGACCTGGTCACCACGGGCACGGGCGGCGCGGCGCGCCACCAGCAGATCGGTTACTTCCGCTCGGATGCGTCGGTGGAGACCGCGTCGAGCCCGGCGGCGGGCAACGTCAACCTGCTGGTGGAGACGGTGGTGCTGAATTACATGGCCCTGCACGGCGAGCAAGCACAGTTCGCGTCGCGCTTCCCGCGCAACGGGCTTGGCAATGCAGCGCTGCAGGACAGCCTGATCGCCTTCAACCCGATCGTGAGCGGCCGCATCGGCTAGCCGGAGGACCTTGGACGGATCGATCTCGAGCGCAGTCCTGCCGTTATTGCGGTGCCCGCGCTGCGCGGGTGTGCTCGAGGGCGACTCCACGCTGGGTTGCTCCGCGTGCGGCGTGCGCTATCCGCTGGTCGACGGCATGCCGTGGCTGTTGCCGGCCCCCGATCTTGCGCTCGCCGAATGGCGCGGGCGGCTGCACGCGATGACCACCCACCTCAAGCGGCAGGCTGCGCTGTACCGCGCGGCACTGCGCCCGGACGTCACGCGACCGACGACCCGCAATCGTCTCAAGCTGCTCGCAATGGCATGTTCGGATCATGCGCGACGGCTGCAGGCGCTGCTGGCGCCGCTCGAGACCGAGGCCGAGCCGGCCGCGGCTGCCACGTATGCGGCGCTTGCGCCGGTCGTTGCTGCGGCGCAGGGGCTCGCGAGCTATTACCCCAACGTGCACCGCGACTGGGTCTGGGGCGAGGAAGAGAACCAGGCAGCGCTGGCAGCTGTCCGCCGTGCGCTGGGCAGCATGCGTCCGGAGAGACTGCTCGTGCTCGGCAGCGGTGCAGGGCGGCTTGCCTATGATCTGCACGCCATCCTGCATCCCACCGCGACCGTGGCGGTCGACATCAATCCGCTGCTGATGGCCGTCGCGCGCCGGATGTACGCCGCTGAGCGCGTCGACCTCTACGAGTTCCCTATCGCGCCGCGCGACCTCGCGAGCCACGCCCTGCTGCGCACGCTGACCGCGCCGGCGCGGGCGGAGCCGGGACTGCACCTCGTGTTCGGCGATGCGAAGCAACCGCCGTTTGCGCCAGGCAGCTTCGATACGGTCGTGACCCCGTGGCTCGTGGACGTCGTCGACACCGAACTCGAAAGCCTTGCGGCAACGGTGAATTCGCTGCTCGCACCGGGCGGGCGCTGGGTGTGCACTGGCACGCTGTACTTCCAGCAGGCCGATCCCGCGCAGGCCTATTCGAGCGAGGAGGTGCAGGAAATCGTTGCGGGCGCCGGCTTCGAGTCGCCCCGGCTGCAGGCGTCGCGCCAGCCGTACCTCGCGTCGCCGGCAAGCCGGCACGCGCGGGTCGAGGAGGTCGTCACGTTCGCGGTCTGCAAGCAGCGCGAGGCCGAACTGCCGCTGCGCCTCGTGCCGCCGTGGCTGGCGGACCCGCGGCATCCGGTGCCGCTGCTGCCAGAGGTGGCAGACCATGCGCTCGCCCTCCGCGTGCGCAGCTACGTGGCCTCGCTGGTCGACGGCCGGCGTTCGATGAGCGACATCGCCGCGAGACTCGTCGCCGAACGACTGTTGCCCCCGGCGGAAGCGACTGGCATCGTGCGTGACTACCTGCTGCGGCTGCACGACGAGGCCCAGCTGCGGACCGGAACCTGAGGTTTCACGATGCGACGGATCCTACTGCTGCTGGCCTTGAACCTGCTGGCCGGCCTTCCCGCCGCGCGTGCCGCGTGGTTCGAGCGCGAAGAAACCATCATGGGCACGCGCATCGCCGTGCAACTCTGGTGCGATGACTCCGTCCTTGCCGTGAACGCCATCGATGCGGTCATGGCCGACATGCACCGCACCGACGAACTCATGAACACCTACAAACCGGCGAGCCAGCTCTCGCAGGTCAATGCGCACGCCTTCGAGCGTCCGGTGCAGGTCGACGCCGACATCATCGACGTCGTCATGAAGTCGCTCGAGTACTCGCGCATCAGCGACGGCGCCTTCGACATCACCTACGCGAGCGTCGGGTACCTGTACGACTACCGCGCGCGCCAGCATCCGACCGACGAGCAGATCAAGGCCGCCCTGCCGGGCGTCGATTACCGGCACCTCGAAGTCGACCCGGTTGCGCGCACGATCCGCTTCCTGAAGCCCGGCATGCGCATCGACCTCGGCGGCATCGCGAAGGGCTGGGCGGTCGACCGCGGCATCGAGATCCTGCGGCGCATGGGCATCGAACACGCGATGGTCAACGCCGGCGGCGACACCGCGCTGCTCGGCGACCGGCTCGGCAAGCCCTGGGTGGTCGGGATCCGCGATCCGCGCAAGCAGGGTGCGGTCGTGGCACGCATCCCGCTGCAGGACGAGGCGATATCGACCTCCGGCGACTACGAGCGCTATTTCGAGGAAGACGGCCAGCGCTATCACCACATCCTCGTGCCCGGCACGGGCAAGTCGCCGGATGCAGTGCGCAGCGTCACGGTCATCGGCGCCAACGCGACGCGCACCGACGGCCTGACCAAGACGGTCTTCATACTCGGTGTCGAGCGCGGCATGGAATTCATCCGCAAGCTCGGCGACGTCGAGGCGGTCATCGTCGACCGCGACGGCCGGATTTTCTATTCGGCCGGCCTGGAAAGCCCGCAGCAGGCATCTGGCGCGACCGACCGGCGCGAAATGTGACGCACCGCAAGTGTCTGGCATCCCGCGGCCCCCTGATTTGACAGCTTGGGGAGCCGCAGACAACGATGCGGTCGACTGAAAAAGGCAAACCCGCTGAAAGGCGGGGACGCAAAGCCACCGGTCTTCGGGACGTTCCCATGACAGCGGGGTTGCCAGGTGCAACGCAGGATATTCGGTTCAGACACCCCGCACGGGGCATGGCGCACATGGATGGCGGCGGCGATCGCCGTGACCGCTGGCGCGCCCGCGTTCGCCGCGCCCCCGGCGCTCGATTCCGTCGCGCCTGATTTCGCATTGAAGGCCGTCGACGGCCGCAACGTGCGCCTGTCGGAATACCGCGGCGAACCCGTCGTCCTGCATTTCTGGGCCAGCTGGTGCGGGCCCTGCCGCGAGTCGGTCGCCGCGCTCGATGCGCTGGGTCTGAGCTCCGGCACGGCCGTGCTCGGCGTCAGTCTCGACGGCGCCGACCGCTCAGCCGCCATCGCCGATTCAATGCACCTCAGGACCCCGACGTTGGTCGATGCGCAGCAGTCCGTGGCGCGCGCGTACGACGTCGCGAAGCTGCCGCTCACGCTGCTGCTCGACGCCGAGGGACACGTTCGCGCGTCCTGGTCCGGCGCCCCCGCCGATCTTTCCGCACTCACGCCACAACTCGAACGCCTGCGCCAGGACTAACGGAGCTCCGCCCGTATGAAACCGAAACCCCATCCGCTGCTGCGCGTTGCGCGACTGCTCACGGTGCTTGCCCTGCTGGCGTCCCCGATCGCGGCGATGCCGTCCGAGGGTGACGCGACCGGCCTCAAGACCGTCGACCAGGACGTGCAGACGCTGAAGAAGCAGCTGATCGACCTCAATCGCGACCTGTTCAAGCTGGAAGAGGAACTGCTCTATCCGGCCAGCACCCAGGTCGCCGTGTTTGTCTCGATGAACGTGGGCACGTTCTTCGCGCTCGACTCGGTGACGCTCAAGGTCGACGACAAGGAAGTGGCGAACTACCTCTACACCGAGCGCGAGGTGCAGGCCCTGCACCGCGGCGGCGTGCAGAAGCTCTACCTCGGCAACCTGAAGGCCGGGAGCCACGAGATCGTCGCGTTCTTCACCGGCAAGGGTCCGCACGACCGCGACTATCGCCGTGGCACGACGCTCAAGGTCGACAAGACGGTGGGCGCCAAGTACGTCGAACTCCGCATCACCGACCGCGAAGCGTCGCTGCAGCCGGAGTTCGTCGTGCGGCAGTGGGAATAGGACGGGCCACCGGCTGCCCGAAGTTCGCACCATGCGTCAGCGATCCACCACCACCCGGCTCTACGCCTGCTGCATCGTCATGGTGCTCGGGGCCGCCGCCGCGTGGACGGCACACGCGGATGAGCCGGCGCGTGACGCACCGCCACCCACGAAGATCCGTGATCTCGACTACGGCGACGTGCTGTTTCACTTCTTCCAGGACGACTACTTCGAGTCGATCGTCCGGCTCGAGGCCAATCGCGATTTCAACCGGCTGAAGAACCACGCCGCCGAGGCGGAACTGCTGTCGGGAGGCCTCTACCTCTCGCTCGGCCTGCACACGGAAGCGGAGCGCATCTTCGATCGACTGCTCGCGGGTCCGGTGGCGCCCTCCGTGCGCGACCGTGCCCGCTTCTATCTCGCGCGGATCGGCTACCAGCGTGGCTACTACGAAGCCGCGCTGCGCAATCTCGGGCTTATCGGGCAGCCTTTGGCGGGCAAGCTGGAGCCCGAGCGCCGCCTGCTGGAAGCGAACGTGCTGATGAGCCTCGGGCGCTACGGCGAGGCGGCGCAGCGCCTGGAAAGCTGGAGCGACACCGGCGGCTGGTCCAACTACGCACGCTTCAATCTCGGCGTCGCGCTGGTGCGCGCGGGTGACACGGCACGTGGCCGCCAGTTCCTCGATCAGGTCGGCACGCTGCAGGCGGCCAACGAAGAGCAGGCCTCGCTGCGTGACCGCGCGAATCTGGCACTGGGATTCGCGCTGCTGCAGCAGCAGGGTGGCGACGATCCTGCGGCAGTGCTGAGCCGGGTACGTCTCGACGGTCCGTTCACCAACAAGGCGCTGCTGGCGCTGGGCTGGGCGGAAGCGAACGCCAATCACCCGGACCGTGCGCTGGTGCCCTGGCTCGAACTGCAGCAGCGGCGGCTCCTCGACGCCTCGGTGCAGGAGTCGCTGATCGCGGTTCCCTATGCCTACGTCAAGCTGGCATCGAATGGCCAGGCGTCGCAGCACTATCGATCGGCGATCGACGCGTACGCGCGCGAGTCGCGGCGCATCGACGAGTCGATTGCCGCGATCCGCCAGGGCGGCTTTCTCGACTCGATCCTGGCCACGGTCCCGCAGGGCGACCGTCCGGGCTGGTTCTGGCAGCTCGAGCAGCTGCCCGACGCGCCGCACACGCGCTACCTCTATCACCTGCTGGCTTCGCACGAATTCCAGGAAGGCCTGAAGAACTACCGCGACCTGCGCCTGATGCAGGCCAACCTCTCGCGCTGGACCGATTCGCTCGAAGCCTTCGGCGCGATGATCGAGGCGCGTGAGATTGCTGCGACGGAGCGGGAGCCGCGCCGGCAGGAAGTGCTGTCGGGGACGGACCTCGATGCGCTGGCGCAGCGTCAGCAGGAACTGGCCGACCGCTTTGCGCAGGTGGAAGCGAATCGTGACGTCGCCGCGCTTGCCTCGCCGCAGGAGCGGGCGCAATGGGAGGCCCTTGCGCGCATCGACGCGACGCTGGCCGCGATGCCACCCGGACCCCAGCGTGACGAGTTCACCGAGCGCGCGCGCCTGCTGCGTGGCGCGCTGTCGTGGGAGCTCGATCGTGCGTACAAGTTGCGCGCCACACAGACTCGTCGCGACCTGAAGCAGACACGGGCCGCGCTGGCCGAGGCCGGCACGCGTCTCGCTGCGATCGGCGAGGCGGGCGACCTCGTTCCACGCGACACGCTTGGCTTCGCGGGCCGGGTCAACGAACTGGCCGATCGCGTCGCGCGCATCGCGCCGCTGATCGACAACACGGCCCTGGCGCAGGAGCGCGCGCTCGCGGACCTGGCGGTCACGGAATTGCAGGCACAGCAGAAGCGTCTCGGCAGTTACTCCACGCAGGCGCAGTTCGCGCTTGCCTCGTTGTATGACGGCGCGACGGCTGGGGGTGGCCGATGAGCGCCTCTCGCTATCTC
>JBAVJR010000446.1:0-3239 GCA_049687855.1 Steroidobacteraceae bacterium
GCCTGGTGGCGCTCGCGCTGGTCGTCCCGCTCTTCGTCGGCGGCGAGCCGGAAGCCACGGCAGTCACCGCAGCACCGGTGGCACCCGCCCTGCAAACCGCATCAACACGGCGCGCCGACCCGGTCCTCTCGCGAGCCCGGGCGGCGTTGCAGGCGGGCCGACTCGAGGCGCCCGAGGGCCGCAACGCGCTCGACCTGTTCCAGGCAGTGCTGCTCGCGCAGCCCGAGCATCCGGAAGCGCAGGACTCGCTCGCCAGGACAGTCGACCTGCTGCTGCAACGCGCGCAGCAGGAATTCGATGCCGGGCACAAGCGGGAAGCCGAACGGCTCGTGCAACGCGTACTCGCCGTCGTGCCCGGTGACGAGCAGGCCCGGACCCTGGCGCGACACATCAATCCGCCCGACACGCCTTCGCGCCAGTTGTCGCGCGAACAGCGCGCAGAGGTGGAAGCCCGCCTGGCTGAGAGTGCGATCACCCCTGCGGTCGCGCCCGTGCGTGCGCGGACGCTCGCAGAAATCCAGGCCGAACTCGCCTCGCTGCCGGGGCCCGTCACGAAGCTGTCCGGTACATCCGGTGCCCCGACGGCCGCTGCGCCGAAGACGCCGGCGCCGGTCGTGCGGCCCGATCCGCTCGCGCCGCGCTTCGTCAATCCGACGCAGGCGATCGCCCCCGCGGCACGCAGTTACGCCCGCGAGCCGGTGAATGCACCGCCCACGGCGGGCCTGACCGATCCGACAGCCTCGCACGCGCCTGCAGAACCGGTGGTCGAGCCAACGGCGTCTGCAACGCCCGGGGTCGCCGCCACTGATCGCCTCGGACGCAACGTCGCCAGCGAGCCGGAGCACGAGTCCGTCTCGGGACACGGTCGCGTGGCCTGGTAGAGGCGCTCGAACCAGCGGGCCTCACCGCCCGCCGAGGCGAGTGAGGTCGACCTGCTGCGCAGGCCTTGCCACTTCGGCCCGCGCTCCTCGCGCATGCAACGCAGCGCACAGGCCCGCAGCACCTTCCGCTTCGCCGTGCACCAGGTACGTGTGTGGCTTGCCACCGACGCCGGCGTGCCAGCGCAGCAGGTCTTCCTGGTCGCCGTGGGCCGAGAACCCGCCGAGCGTGTGGATGCGCGCATTTACCTTGAACTGCTCGCCGTGGATGCGCACGTGCTCGCGACCGTCGACGATCGCGCGCCCGAGCGTTCCCACCGCCTGGAAGCCGGTGAAGATCACGTCGCACTCGCTCCGGGCGATGTTGTGCTTGAGGTGATGCACGATGCGCCCGCCGTTGCACATCCCGCTCCCCGCGATGATGATCGCGCCACCCCGCATGAGGTTGATCGCCATCGATTCCTCGGCGGAGCGGCAGAGCTTGAGGTTCGGCAGCGTCGGTAAGCCGCCGGCATCGCGGCGCACCGCGCTCGCTGCCGCGTCGTACAGCTCGGGATGCTTCCAGTAGACCTCGGACGCCTCGATGGCCATCGGGCTGTCCAGGAATACCTGCCAGTCGCCGACGCGCCACTCGTCGAAGTGCGTAGCCAGCTCGTAGAGGACTTCCTGGCTGCGTCCCACCGCGAACGCGGGGATCAGCACGTTGCCGCCACCTTGCCGCGCCGCGCGCAGGATCTCGCCGAACTCCTGCAGCGTCTCGCTGCGCTCGCGATGACGGCGATTGCCGTAAGTGCTCTCCATGACCAGGACGTCCGCGACGCCGTCGCCTTCCGGGTCGCGCAGGATCGGCGAGTCGTACTGCCCGATGTCGCCACTGAAGACGATGCGCGCGCGTGCGCCCGCCTCTTCGAGCTGCAGCCACACGCTGGCGGAGCCGAGAATGTGGCCGGCGTCGCGGTAGGTCAGGGTCGCCCCCGGGAGAACCTCGGTTGCGCGACCGTACGCCACGGTCTTGAACTGCTCGATCGTCTCCTCCGCGTCCACGCGCGTGAACAGCGGGTCGGGGAAGCCACGCGCGTGCCGATTGCCGTGCTCCGCCTGCCGGCGGCGGTAGCGCTCCGCCTCGCGCTCGGCCATGAAGGCGCTGTCCGCCAGCAGGATGCGCGCGAGGTCCCGGCACGCCGGAGTCGCAAAGACCGGTCCGCGGAAACCGCGCTTGCGCAGCAGCGGCAGTCGCCCGCAGTGATCGATGTGGGCGTGGCTCAGCACCACCGCGTCGATCGCCGCAGCGTCGAAGGGAAAAGGCTGGCGATTGCGGCTGTCGGGGTCGTCACCGCCCTGGATCAGCCCGCAGTCGAGCAGCAGCGTGCGGCCGCGAACGGTGAGGATGTGACAGGAGCCGGTGACTTCACCGGCCGCGCCGTAGAACTGCAGGTGCATCGTGCGAACCGCCTCAGGCGATTCGCTGCCCTACGGCCGCTTCGCCTTCCTCGTGGATTGGAACGGCCACCACCTGTCCGTCGCGCAGCAGCTTGACGCAGGCCTTGACCACCCTCGCATCGTACCGGCGACCGGCCTGCGACTGCAGCTCGTCGAGGCACGCCGTCAGGGTCAGCGCCGGTCGGTGCGGTCTGGGCGAAAGCATCGCTTCGACGGCATCGGCGACGGCGACGATCCGGGCCTCGAGCAGGATCTCCTCGCCCTTCAGCCCGCGCGGGTAGCCCGAGCCGTCGAGGCGCTCGTGATGCTGGCGCACGACTTCCGCCACGGGCCAGGGGAATTCGATGGCACGCAGTACCTCGAAGCCGCGCTCGGCATGCGTCTTCACGAGTTCGAACTCCGAGACGGACAGCACGCCGGGCCGCCACAGCAGTTCGCGCGGGATCTGCAGCATGCCGACGTCGATCAGCTGGCCCATCACGCGCAGACCGCGCACGGTGTGACCCGGCTGCCCGAGCGCGGTGCCGATGCCGGCCGCATAGTCGCCAACACGGCGCGCGCGCCCGGTCTTGCATGCATCCTGTATCTCGGCGAGCTGGGCGAGCGCCTCGATCGCGCCGAACATCACCCGCTCCATGTGATCCATGGCGGTGACGATCTCGGCATCCGAACGGCGCCGGCGCAGCAGCTTCGTCGCTGCGTCCGCAATGTGTTCCACGTGTCGACGGTCGTCGTCGTCATACGGTCCGGCAGCGTCCGCGACGAGCAGCACGCCGGCGAGGCGGCCGCCTTCGAGCATCGGCATCACGAGCTGGCGCTGGAGCTGCCCCGGCAATCCCGCGGCTCGCAGCGCAGCTGTGCCTTCCGCCGCGTCACGGATCACGGGGCGCCGCGAGTCCGCGCATTCGCCCAGCGCGGTTT
>JBAVJR010000447.1:0-2910 GCA_049687855.1 Steroidobacteraceae bacterium
TGGAAGGCCTTTCGCCTCAAGTGGATGCGCCTGCTCGATGAGCACTGGATCGTGTTCCCGTCGTTCGTGACGGGCGGCCTGTCACGGGTGGAGCGCCTGAAGCTGCGCCTCTTGCCCCACTACGGCGTGCGCCAGTTCGACACGCTGCTCACGCCCTCGGAACCCGCGACCCGCGCCGCGTGGCTGGCGCGGCACGGGCTGCAGCCGGGCGCCTACGTCGTCTTCGTGCCCGGTGGACGCGGTGAAGCCACCCGTGTGGCCGAACCGGCCGAACTCTTCATCGCCGCGGCGCGCGAATTTGCCGCCGCCACGGGCCAGCGCACGGTGGTGCTGACGGGTCGCAAGACCATCGCGGACCAGGGCGATGCGAGCCTCACGCTGCTGCCGCGGGTCGAGCCCGACGAAGTGCAGTACCTGCTGTCGGAGGCGCTGATGGTCGTCAGCAACGGCGGCTCGACGATGATCCACGTGCTGGCGCATGGGCGACCGCTCATCGCCATTCCGCTCGCGGGCGACCAGGATCGGCGCATTCGCCGCGCGGTACGCCTGCAGATCGCGGCAACGGCCAAGCGCACGCCGGCCGCAATTGCGCAGGCCGCCGCCACGCTGCTGCACGACCCGGTCCAGCGCGCGACGATGGTTCGCTGCACTGCCGAGCTGGGCATTGCCAATGGTGTCGGCGAGGCAGTCGCGGCACTGCGGGCGCTCGCCCGTCGTAGCAGCGGCTGAAATCCACGCCGGGCAGGCCGGGATCAGCCTGCGTGCAGGATGTCGGCGAGATCGGCGACGTAGACGCGCCGCTTGCCGTCCGGACAGGCATTGAATGCGATGCGCGTAAAGGTGCGGTCCCAGGCCGGATGCGGATCGACTCGCAATGCGCCGGTAGAACGCTCGGCGAGCGGCCGGATCCCGATGCGCACCAGTTGCGTTTCGGTGGCGCTGTTCAGTTCGACGAGTCGCAGGGGCGTGGTGCCGTCACCGAATGCCAGCGGTTCGTCCACGTACGCGTCGGTGAGCAGGTGGCGGCCGTCGGGATGCAGGGTGGGATGGCCCGATCCCGTTATGGCGGGCACCAGCGTTTCGCAGGTCGAGCCATCGAGCGCAAGGCGCGCGAAGCGCAGGCCGTCGCCCTGGGTGTCCAGGTTCATCAGCACGTGTTCGCCATCGGGGCACCAGTTGGGGTGGTGTCCGCCCCTGGCCCAGCGCTCGGCCGAAACGGCGACGCGCACGTGGCTGCCGTCGGCGTTCATCGTGATGACGTGCTTCGCGCCGTACCGGCGCTTGCGCCTCCACGGCAGCAGGCTGCGCGGCAGCCAGCGCAGTGCCAGCATCAGCCGCGTGCCCTGCGGGTTCCATTTGACGTGGAAGCC
Source organism: Steroidobacteraceae bacterium (assembly GCA_049687855.1). Lineage (GTDB taxonomy): Bacteria > Pseudomonadota > Gammaproteobacteria > Steroidobacterales > Steroidobacteraceae > RPQJ01. The sequence continues at coordinate 1,371 of JBAVJR010000447.1, forward strand.
GAAGAAGTCCCCGCGCTCGCGTGCCACCGGCAATGGCGGCACGGCTTCCGCCACGATCTGCGCAAGGGACACCAGCAGGCGCGAATGGCCACTCTGCAGGTCGGTGATCCAGATGCCGTCGTCTGCGCTCGCGCCCCGGTTCTCGGGGATGTACTGCCGCGGCACCACCACGCCATAACCCTGCTGTGTCACGGCCATCCGGCGCAGGCAGGGGCTGGCGGCCCAGCGGCCGTCGGGCGACACCGAATAGATCGTGCCGCCGAGCCGCCGCGACTCGCCGGTCTGCAGGTCGAGTCGTACGCCGTACGGCATCCAGTCGCGGACTTCGAGGTCGTTGAACAGCAGCGTCCGGTCGTCCGCACCCCATTGCGTCTGCGCGCCGAGCTGCACGTCCCAGCCGCGCGTCTCGGCGACCGTGCGCAGCTCGCCGGTCACGAGATCGATGACGGCGATCTCGGCGATATCCCCGGGCTTCGGCCGGCGGTCTTCGAACGGCAGGCGCGTGACAGCCAGGTAGCGGCCTGACGGACTGAAAGGCGCGCTGTCGTAATAGCGGTGAATGTAACCGGTCGCTCCCGGAGTCACGCAATGAACCGGCACGCGCGGCGCGAAATCGGTGTATGCGGGGAACGTGCCGGCGAGCGAGGGCAGCATGCGTTCATTGTAGATCGTCATGCCGCCAAAGAGATCGCGCGCGCGCCTGTGGGGAAAGTCGTCCGCGGGCTGTCGCGAGCAGGCGCCGACCAGGCTGGCAGCCGCCAGACCCGATATTACCTCGCGCCGATTGACTCCTGGCACGCCAGTCACCGCGTGAAGATCTGCGCGAACAGGGGCTCCAGCAACGAACCGCCGCGCAACGTCAGGTGATGACTGTCGAAATAGAGCGGCAGGCCATCGCGGGTCACGGCACAGCGCACGTCACGGCACAGCACGGCGTCCGGACGCAGGACGACTACGCCCGGCAGCGCGTCGAGTTCTTCGAGGACGGCGAGCACGTGCTCCTGCCGTGCGGTGTACTCCGCACGCGTTGGGGCGTCCGGTGGCATGCGACCGAAGCGGTGCGAACGCGCGAGCACCGACGGCACGTCCCAGCCCACCTCCGGTACGGACGCCACGAGCCACACGCGCTTGCCCTGCGCGAGCAGGGCGGTCACGGATCCGCGCAGCGCTCGGGCGAACACCTGCTGGTTGTTCGCGAGCGCGCGCTCTCGCGAGTGCGAGTCGGTGAGGATCACGGGCTCGCCGGACTCGTGACCGTAGCGAGTGCCTTCCGCCAGCAGGGCCCAGCGGCCCGCGAGCACGACGTCCGTCACTCCGGGTGAGCGGCCCAGCAACTCCAGGACGGCTTCAGTGAACGCACTGCAGTCGTGCTCGGCATCCTGACCCGCGACTTCCGCATCGCGCAGGGGGGCACACCCTGATCGCAGCGCCAGCAGGCCCGCCACGTCGGCATGAGCTGCGGCGGCGCCGATCGCGTCAGCCATTGCGCGGGCGTGCGAGTCGCCCCAGACGAGGAACGTGGGCGCGCCGGCCTGCGGGC
>JBAVJR010000448.1:0-6220 GCA_049687855.1 Steroidobacteraceae bacterium
GCGTTGGTCGATACGGCGACAAAGTGTCGGCGTATCGCCCGCTCGTCGCCGAACTTGCGTAAGCTCCAGGCGCGCGCCGCGTGAGCGTTGGTCAGCGTCTCCTGCGTCGTGAACGTCTTGGAACAGATGACGAACAGCGTCGTGGCGGGATTGATCTTCTCGAGCGCGTCCGCGAGTTCCACGCCGTCGACGTTCGAAACGCAGTGCAAACGGATGCCTCTATTCCGGAAGCGGGCCAGCGCTTCGCTTGCCATCACGACGCCGAGGTCCGAACCGCCGATGCCGATGTTGACGACATCGGTGAATCGCGCGCCTGTGAATCCAAGGATGCGCCCCTGGTGCACGCCAGTGACGAACTCGCGCATCTTTGCGAGCTGCGCTCGCACTTCCGGCATGACGTCCTGCCCGCCCGCCAGCATCGGACGGTCCGAACGGTTACGCAGCGCCATGTGCATGGCAGCGCGCCCTTCGGTGTCATTGACCGTCTCTCCTGCAAACAGCGCCGCGATCCGTGCCGGCAGGTCGCAGGCCTGCGCCAGCGATTGCAGAAGGCCCAGCGTCTCGCGGGTCACGCGCTGACGAGAAAAATCGTAAAGCAGGTCGAGCACCTGGACGCTCATGACATCGAAGCGTCCAGCGCCGTCGCTGGCAAACAGGTCACGCAGGTGACGGCTCGAGAGCTGGGCTACGTGTGCCTCGAGGGCCTTCCATGCGGGTAAAGTGTTGCGACTCAAGGCTTGCGGCTCCTGCTGCTTCAGGTTCGGCGCCTCAACCGGCGTCCAGCCGAAGCACGCCATCCGTCAGTACGTACCGATCGCCCGTGTGAGCGCACACCGCCGTGCCATCGCCCTTCGTCTCGAGCGGTAATCTCTCGCCAAAACGACTCATCCACCCGATGTGCCGCGCCGGCACCCCAACCATGAGCGCAAACGCCGGAACGTCCCGGTTGACGACTGCCCCGGCTCCGACAAAGGCGTGCTGGCCGATTTCGATACCACAGACGATCGTGCAGTTGGCGCCGAGTGTCGCTCCGCGACGGACAACCGTGTCGCGGTACTCGTCTTTGCGCGAGACCGCCGAACGGGGGTTATAGACGTTCGTGAATACCATGCTCGGGCCGCAGAAGACGTCGTCCTCCACGGTCACGTTGTCATAGATCGAAACGTTGTTCTGCACCTTGACGTTGTCGCCGATGCGCACACGGTTGCCGACGAACACGTTCTGCCCCAGCGAACAATTGCGGCCGACGACCGCGCCACCGCAGATGTGCACCCAGTGCCAGACGCGTGTCCCCGCGCCGATGACGGCACCCGGATCTACGATCGCGCTCGGGTGGACAGTGGCCTCACTCATCGTCAGTACTGCAAAGGCAGGGCGACGCGACGCTGGTCGCGTGCGGAAAGATAGCTGGCGATCAGGACTTCGAGCGAACGCAGGCCCTCACGGCCATCGGTCTCCGGGTCGGTTTCGCCGCGCAAGGTGCGTATCACGTTGTCGTAATACAGCGGATGACCGAATCCATAGACGGACGTCGTCTCGTAGCTGGCGGCTTTCACCTGCTCATCGTCCGGATCGCTGTCGGCGAATTCCCAGTGCTCAATCTGGTTCACGGCCACGCCACCTACTTTCACCGTCCCGCGCTCGCCGATGATGGTGATGGAGCCTTCAAGATTCCTGGGATAGGCGAGCATCGTGACGTTGATCGACCCTAGTGCGCCGGAACGCCAGCGAATCCCGACCGTCGCTGTGTCCTCGACCTGGATGTTCCGGGCGAGAGTACCGACATAGGCCTGGACGCTTTCGACCGGACCGATCAGCCAGTCGATGAGATCGACGTAGTGACTGGCCTGGTTCATCAGCGCACCGCCGTCGAACTCCCACGTGCCGCGCCATTTTGCACTGTCGTAATACGACTGCGGCCGAGCCCAGAAGACGTTGATCGTCGCCATGTAAATCCGGCCGAAGCGGCCGCGATCGATCGCCTTCTTCACGAGTTGCAGCGTGGCGTTGCGTCGGTTCTGCTTGACGACGAAGAGTTGGACACCCGCTCGATCGCACGCCTCGACCATCGCCAGGCCGTCCGCCCACCGTGTCGCCATTGGCTTCTCGGTCATCACGTGCACACCGGCCTGCGCGCACTCGATGGCCTGGCCGGAGTGAAGTCCGCTCGGAGTACAGAGTGCAACCAGGTCGGCGCCTTCCGCAGCCAGGAGTTCGGACAGGTCCGCGTAGCCCTTCACGCCGGTCTTACTGACCGCATCTTCCAGCGCCTTGGGATCATTGTCGCAAACGGCAGCCAGTTCGATCCTGCCGGCATGCTTCCCGACTGCCGCCACGTGATTCGCAGCGATCCTTCCGCAGCCGATGACAGCGATGCGGATCGGACGTTCCAGGATTGGTTTTCTTGCCTTCACGCGAACTCCAAGCAGACTCGGTCGCGGTAGTGTATCCGAGCGAGAAGTTGGCTGTCAGCGAACGCGATTACTGGCCTTTGTAGTACTCCAGGTACCAGTCCACGAAATTACGGATGCCAACGGACACCGCGGTGGCCGGGGTGTAGCCGACGTCCCGCGTCAGGTCGTCGATGTTTGCCCACGTGTCCGGCACGTCGCCGGCCTGCAGCGGCAGCAGGTTCATCTCGGCCTTCTTCCCGAGGCACTCCTCGAGCGTGCGGATGTACGTGAGGAGTTCCACCGGCTCGTTGTTGCCGATGTTGTAAAGCCGATACGGTGCCTTGCTCGACGCAGGATCAGGGGCATCGCTGTTCCACTCGGGATTGCCGGCCGCCACCCGGTCGCAGGCGCGCACGACGCCCTGCGCTATGTCATCCACATAGGTGAAGTCGCGGCGGTGGTGGCCGTAGTTGAAGACATTGATCGGCTTGCCGGCAAGGATGTTCCTGGTGAACAGGAACAGCGCCATGTCGGGACGGCCCCAGGGACCGTAGACCGTGAAGAACCGGAGGCCCGTGACCGGCAACGAATACAGGTGCGCATATGTATGTGCCATCAGCTCGTTGGCCTTCTTGGTCGCCGCGTAGAACGATAGCGGGTGATCGACGTTCTGGTGGACCGAGAACGGCATCCTGGTGTTGGCGCCGTAGACCGAACTGGTCGATGCATACACCAGGTGCCCGACACCATTGTGACGGCAGCCTTCGAGCACGTTGGCCGTGCCGACGACGTTGCTTTCGACATAGGCGAGCGGGTTCTCGATCGAATATCGCACGCCGGCCTGCGCGGCCAGGTGGATGACGCGGCTGAACTTCTCACGCGCGAACAGTTCCTTCATCCCCTCGCGATCGGCGAGGTCGAGCTTGATGAAGCTGAAGCCTGGCCTGCCCTTGAGCTGGTCCAGACGCGCGTACTTGAGCCGCACGTCGTAGTAGTCGTTCAGGTTGTCGAGACCGACCACCTCGTCGCCACGCTCGAGCAGAATCTTCGCGGTGTGGTAGCCGATGAAACCGGCAGCGCCGGTGACCAGGATCTTCATTAGAGGCGCCCGTCCACTTCGTCCGACTTGAACACGTACTTGATGTCGTAGAGCACGTGCTTTTTCTTGCCAAGTGCCCGGGTTTTCTTGATGCCCATGTCGCGGAATTCCTTGTGGGCCACGCCCATGACGACCGCGTCATACGTGCCTGCCTTGAGCTTCTTGACCGGTCGCAGGCCGTACTCGTGCTCGGCCTCGTCCGCGTCGGCCCAGGGGTCGAATACGTCTACTTTGCAGCCGTACTTCTGCAGTTCCTGCACGATGTCCACGATCTTCGTGTTGCGGACGTCGGGGCAGTTCTCCTTGAAGGTCAGGCCCATCATCAGCACTCGGGATCCCTTCACCAGGATCTGGCTCTGGATCATCAACTGCGCCACCTGCTGCGCGACGTAGATCCCCATGTTGTCGTTGATGCGGCGGCCCGCCAGGATCATCTCGGGGTGGTAACCGATCGCCTGCGCCTTGTGCGTCAGGTAATACGGGTCGACGCCGATGCAGTGGCCGCCCACGAGCCCGGGACGGAACGGCAGGAAGTTCCACTTGCTGCCGGCAGCCAGCAGCACTTCCTCCGTGTCGATGCCGAGACGGTTGAAGATCAGCGCCAGCTCGTTGATGAGGGCGATGTTGACGTCACGCTGCGTGTTCTCGATCACCTTGGCAGCTTCGGCCACCTTGATGCTCGACGCCTTGTGCGTGCCGACAGTCACGATCGAGCGGTACAGCTGGTCCACGAACTCCGCCACTTCGGGCGTGGACCCGGACGTCACTTTACGAATGGTCGTGACGCGGTGCTCCTTGTCGCCCGGGTTGATGCGCTCAGGGCTGTACCCGGCAAAGAAATCTTTGTTGAACTTGAGGCCCGAGGCTTTCTCCAGGATCGGGATGCAGACCTCTTCGGTGCAACCAGGGTACACGGTCGACTCGTAGACGACGACGTCGCCCTTCTTCAGCACCTTGCCGACCGACTCGCTCGACTTCACGAGCGGTGTCAGGTCCGGGCGCTTGTACTCGTCGATCGGTGTCGGCACCGTGACGATGAATACGCGGCACGACTGCAGGTCGTTCAGGCTCGTCGTGTACGAAAGCTTGCTGGCGTCTGCGAGTTCCTGCGCGTCGCATTCGAGCGTGCTATCGACACCCTTGCGGAGCTCAGCCACGCGGTCGGCCTTGATGTCGAACCCGACGGTGGTGAAACGCTTGCCGAACTCGACCGCGAGCGGCAGGCCCACGTAGCCCAGGCCGACGATCCCGATCTTCAGATTGCGTAAATTGAACTTACTCATGATTCCAGACGAATTATTGGGAATTTATGACGCTCAAGAATGCCACAGGCCGCCAGCGTGGATTGAGACACGGTTCAAGGGCTGACATACGCCAGGGCTGCCAGCCCCACCAGTGTCATCACTACGAAATATGGCAACGCCATCCACACCATGCGGCCGTAACCGAGGCGGATCAGGGGTGCCAGGGTCGAAGTCAGCAGGAACAGGAAGGCGGCCTGGCCGTTCGGCGTCGCGACGCTTGGAATGTTGGTGCCGGTGTTGATCGCCACGGCCAGCCAGTCGAACTGCTCGCGCGTGACCACCCCCTGCAACAGTGCTGCCTTGATCTCCGTGATGTACACGCTGGCGACGAAGACATTGTCGCTGATCGACGAGAGCACCCCGGCAGCGAGATACAGCATCACCGCCTGCAGACTGCCCTCGAGCGCGAGCACGCGGTTGATCATCGGTTCGAACAGGTGCTGGTCGTGAATCTCGGCGACGATCACGAAGAACACGACCAGCAACGCCGTGAACGGCAGCGCCGCCTCGAAAGCCTTGCCGATGCGGTGTTCTTCCGTAACACCCGTGAAGGCGGTGGCCACGATGATGACCAGCAGGCCGATCAGGCCGACTTCGGCGACATGGAACGCCAGCGAAAGCACCAGCAGGATCGCGACGATTGCCTGGACGATCAACACTTGCCATTCGCGCGGCGTCGACCGGGCTGCGAGTTCGCGTGAGTAATCCTCGAGCACCGCGCGAGCTGCATCCGGCAGCGGCGTGCCGTAGCCGAAGAGGCGGAACCGCTCGACCAGCCAGCAGGTGGCGAAGCCCGCGATTGCAACGGGCACGGTGACGGGGGCCATCACCAAGAAGAACTCGCCGAAGGTCCAGCCCGCCTGCTCCGCGATCAGCAGGTTCTGCGGTTCGCCCACCTGAGTCATCACGCCGCCGATCGCGGTACCGACGGCACCGTGCATCATCAGGGCACGCAGGAACCCGCGGAACGAGTCGAGGTTGTCGCGGTGCAGGACCTGCACCTCGGAGTCGTGCGTCGAATCGTGATGCAGCGTCGCGTGGGTCTTGCCCGAAGCGACCCGATGGTAGACCTCGAAAAAACCCGTGCCGACGGTGACCGCGACGGCCACCACGGTAAGTGCATCGAGAAAAGCCGAGAGCAGCGCCGATACGCCGCAGAACACCAGCGCCAGCGCTTCGCGCGAGCGGATGCGCAGGATCAGCCGCGTGAACACGAACAGCAGCAGGTCGCGCAGGAAGTAGATGCCCGCGACCATGAAGATCAGCAGGAGGATCACGGGGAAGGCGCCGGTGACTTCCTCGTACACGCTTTCCGGCGTGGTGAGCCCGATGATGACGGCTTCGATTGCGAGCAGGCCGCCCGGCTGCAGTGGATAACACCGCAGCGCCATGGCGAGCGTGAAGATGAACTCTCCCAGCAGCAG
>JBAVJR010000449.1:0-6206 GCA_049687855.1 Steroidobacteraceae bacterium
AACTGCGCGCCACGCAGGATGTTCACTTCGACGATGCGGTACGGCAGGCCGCACTCCTCGAGCATCATCGGGATCTTCAGTCCGTTCGGTGACGGGTAGAAGTGGACGTCGATCATGCGGCCGCGACCACGTAACCGAGCCGAGGGAAATGGACGACGACCTCGCCCGCGCGCGCATCCACGCGGCGCACGGCGATCTCGTGCAGGTCCAGCGTCACCAGTTCACCCGCGACGGGGACCTTGCCGTAATCGTCCGGCGTCACGGTGACGTGCTGCCCGGCGGCGAGGCCCGCAGGGTCGGTTGAACTCACGCCGGCCCCGGGCAACGCCCTGGCGGCGCGGGCAACGTCGAGTGCGGCGGAGGCTTCGATCTCGCTGCGCTCGCCATGCCCGATCGCCCGCATGCGCCCTTCCCACGCGGCGACGCGTGCGAAAGGCTCCAGCAGTCCATTCATCGCCGCGATGAAGCCGCGGCACATCCAGAGCACGTAATACGCCGAGGCGTCGGCGAGTCCGGGACGATCGGCCGTGAGGAACGCACGCCCGTCGGCCAGGTGTTCCTCGAGCAGCGTCACGTTGGCAAGCACCTGTCCGAACATGTGCGGCGCGCGCACCTTGAGCCGATCGAAGTCCATGTGAGTGAAGAATTCGCGCCGGTCCTGCACCAGGTCCGCCGGCAGCTGGTCGTTGAGACCCATCGAAAGTCCGGCGCCGGACGCAAAGAATGATTCCGCCCAGGGCGCGAGCGCATAGGCCAGGCCGCGCGTACCGCCCGGGAAGAGCGTGGGCTCGGGGTGACGCAGCTCCAGCTCGCGCGCGATGCGGCTGGTGTCGCAGTAGATGTCGGCGCCGATCTGCAGCACGGGCGTCTTGCGGTAGCCACCGGTCAGCGCGGTGAGGTCCGGCTTCGGCATGACCAGCGGAATCTGCACGCTCCGCCATGCCAGCCCCTTGATGCCCAGCAGCACCCTGACCTTCTCGGCATAAGGTGACCAGTCGAAATGATGCAGGATCAGGTCGCTCACGCCGATTACCCCCGGGGCCCAGGCCCGCTCCGACTATAGGGGCAAGACACGGAAAAAAACAGTCATGCCTGTTTCTTTTAGATCGCCCCACTTCTATACTGCCGCGGGTCTGCCTAGAGGGGTCCGACCATGGACGCTGCCGCAACCGAAACGTTCGTCCGTCGCTTCCTCGACGGAATGCAGTACGAGGCGAGCCGCGAAGGCCCGCCCGAGGGTTTTCCGCGTTTCCCCCCGATCCCGGGCGGCCGCTACAACGATCCGGCTTTTTTCGAGGCCGAGCGCCAGGGGCTGTGGAAACGGACCTGGCTCTATGCCTGCCACACGGATGAACTGCCCGACGCCGGCAGCTTCATGCTCTGGACCAGGACGGGTTCGCCGATCCTCATCGTCCGTGGCAAGGACCGCAGGATTCGCGCGTTCTACAACACGTGCCGGCATCGCGGCGGCCCGCTGGTCAAGGCCGACACCGGCCGTTGCGATGGCCTGGTCTGCTCCTACCACGGCTGGACGTACGCGCTCGACGGACAACTGGTGAACCTGCGCGACAAGCGCGATTTCGTCGGTCTCGACATGGGCGCGCATTCGCTGGTGTCGGTGCGCTGCGAGCAGCTTGCCAACTGGGTCTTCGTCAACGAAGACCCGAACGCGCGCCCGCTGCTCGAAGACCTCGGCCCGATTCCCGGCCACCTCGAGCAGTTCCAGCCCGAGTCGCTGCGCTTCATCGAGAAGCACGGCTATGACCTCAAGTGCAACGTGAAGGTGTTGCTGGACGCGTTCCTCGAGGTGTATCACCTGAAGTCGATTCACCAGAACACGGTGGACCGCTTCCTCGATCACCGCGGCACCAGCATCGCCCTCTTCCGTCACGGTCATTCGCTGATGGTCACGCCGAACCGGCGGCCCGACTGGGTCGATCCGGGCACCGTGGGCATGCGTCGCGTCGAGACGGCGACGGTCATATCCACCAGGAACAACCCGTCGTGGAACATTTACCCGAACCTGGTCACGCCGATCGATCCGTCTGGCTGCCCGTTCCTGCTGTTCTGGCCGACGGGACCCGATTCGATGCGCATCGAATGCCACTGGTTCGCGCCGGACTGGGGCGACGCCGAGCTGAGCCCGCTGTGGGCCACGCGCATCGCGAACTTCGACCGCATCCTCGACGAGGACCTGCAGTTCGCCGAGAAGATCCAGAAGTCGGTTGAGTCGCCGGGCTTCCGCGGGATGACGCTCAATTACCAGGAGCGCCGCATCTACCACTGGCACGAAGAGCTCGACCGGCGCATCCAGGCCGCAGGCATCGAAATTCCAGCGCACCTGCGCGTGCAGCCGCTGCTGGAACCGTACTACGAGACCTGACCCGCGATGCACGGCACCGGCATCCGGAGTTTCGGCGCGTACCTGCCGCGTCTGCGCCTCGAGCGCGCCGCGATCGTCGAGGCGATGGGCTGGGCGGCGGGCCTGCGCGCTGGCAAGCCACAGGGCGCACGCAGCTACTGCGCGTGGGACGAAGACGCCTTGACCATGGCGGTCGAGGCGGCGCGCGATTGCCTCGCGGGCCAGGACCGCAGCGGGGTTGCCGCGCTCGTCTTCGCATCGACGACGCACCCCTTCGCGGATCGCTGCAACGCGGGCGTCGTGGCCGAAGCGCTCGATCTCGCGCAGCGGCTCCGCACGACCGACGGTGCGGGTCACCAGCGCGCGGGCGTAGCGGCGCTGCTCGACGCGTTGCGCAACGCACGCAGCGACGGACAGCAGACACTGGTCGTCGCGGCGGATCGACGCGTGGCCAAGGCTGGCAGCGAACAGGAATCGCGCTTCGGCCACGGCGCAGCTGCGGCGCTCGCCGGCCCCGGACCCGACCTCGCGGCGGAATACGTCGCCGAGGCTTCGCTGCGCGCCGATTTCGTCGACCACTTTCGGGGCGCCGAGGCCGAGTACGATTACGCCTACGAAGAGCGCTGGGTCCGCGACGAGGGCTACCTCGCGCTGATGCCGCGCGCAATCAAGACTGCGCTGGGCTCGATCGATGCCCGCGCCGTCAAGCACCTGCTCGTGCAGGGTCCGCAGCGTTTTGCCTCTGCAGTTGCCAAGGCCGCGGGCATTCGCGCGGAGGCCGTGGCCGCCGATCTGCATGCGGAGTGCGGCGACACGGGCGTCGCCCACCCGCTGCTGTTGCTCGGCGCCGCGCTCGAGCAGGCACAGGACGGCGACCTCATCGTGCTGGCCGGCTTCGGCCAGGGTTGCGACGTAGTCGTGTTGCGGGCCACGGGTCGGACGCCGTCGGCAGGCCGCGGTACCAGCGGTTCGCTCGCGGCCGGCGTCGCGAATCGCGACTACGTCCGGTTCCTCGCTAACTGCGGCCTCGTCGACGTGGAGTGGGGCATGCGCGCCGAACGCGACAACCGCACGGCGCAACCCGCTGCGTGGCGACGACACCGCGACCTGACGGCTTTTTTCGGCGGGAAGTGCCGGGCGTGCGGAACCGTGCAATTCCCATTGGCCCGCGCATGCGTCAATCCGCAGTGCCGCGCCTTCGACACGCAGGATCCGGTACAACTGGCGGAGAAGCACGGTCGCGTGAAGACATTCACGGAAGACTGGCTCGCGGTGACGCGCAGCCCGCCGCACGTGTACGGCAACGTGGAACTCGAAGGCGGTGGCAACGTGTTCATCGAGTTCACGGACGTTCGTCCCGGCGAGGCCAGCGTGGGCCTGGCCGTGCGATTCGTCTTCCGCATCAAGGACTTCGATGGCGTGCGCGGCTTCCGGCGCTACTTCTGGAAAGCCACCCCGGTGAGGAGCTGAACGTGGCAAGCGGCATCCGCGACAAGGTTGCGATCGTCGGCATGGGTTGCTCGCGGTTCGGCGAGCGCTGGGACTGCAGCGCCGACGACCTGATGGTCGAAGCGTTCACCGAAGCCGTGGCCGACGCCGGCATCGAGCGCGACCGCATCGAGGCCGCCTGGCTCGGCGTGTTCTACCAGGACCAGAGCGTTGCCCGCTCGGGCCTGCCGCTGTCCTTCGCGCTGCGACTGCCGAACATACCCGTCACTCGTGTCGAGAACCTCTGTGCAACGGGCACTGAAGCCCTGCGCGGCGCGGTGTACGCGGTCGCTGCAGGCGCCGTGGACATTGCACTCGCGTTCGGCGTCGAGAAACTCAAGGACACTGGTTTCGCCGGACTGCCCGAGCGTACCAAGGGTACGTTCGAAGACCTCTGGCAGCCAGGCTTCACACCGCCCGGCGCGTTTGCGCAACTCGGCGCGGCCTATGCGGCGCGGCACGGACACTCGATGGCCGACTTGAAGCGCGCGATGGCGCACGTCTCGTGCAAGAGCCATGAGAACGCCGTGGCGAGCCCGAAGGCGCACCTGCGCAACCGCATCACCATCGAGCAGGCGCTTGCCGCACCGATGGTCGCGTACCCGCTCGGTCTGTTCGATTGCTGCGGAGTGAGCGACGGCGCGGCCTGCGCCATCGTGACGACACCCGCGATTGCGGCGTCGCTCGGCAAGCGCGACATGGTGACGGTCAAGGCGCTGGCGCTGGCGGGGTCGAACGGCGTCGAGATGGGTCACGCGAGCTGGGATGGCAGCCACACGCTGACTTCGCGAATCGCCGCCGAGCGCGCGTTCCGCGAGGCAGGCATCACCAGGCCGGCCGAGCAGGTGAACCTCATGGAGGTGCACGACTGCTTCTCGATCACCGAGCTGGTCCTGATGGAAGACCTGGGCTTCTCGCAACCGGGTCGAGCCGTGCACGACATCCTCGATGGCCGGTACGACCGCACTGGCGCCATCCCCTGCCAGACTGACGGCGGCCTGAAGTGCTTCGGACATCCTGTCGGCGCCTCGGGCCTGCGCATGGCGTACGAGATCTACACGCAACTGCTTGGCCGCGCCGGGGAGCGCCAGCTCGCCTCGCCGTCGATCGGACTCACACACAACCTGGGCGGGATACCGAATCGCAACGTCGCGAGCGTATCCGTGCTGGGACTGCACCGAGGTTAACGTGGACCACAGCGTAAAGCGCCTGCAACCCGCCGCCGCGCCGCGACAATGGGGCATGTCCGACGAGGAACTGGCCACGCGACCCACGGTCTTCCGCCCGGACCTGCTGGCCGGCAAGGTCTTCGTGGTCTCCGGCGGCGGCTCGGGCATCGGCCGCGGCATCACCTACCTGCTCGCGCGCCTCGGCGCCGACGTGATGATCTGCGGGCGGCGGGCCGAGAAGCTCGAGGAGACCGCGAACGGCATCCGCAGGCTGCTGGGTCGCGAGGTCGGCATGCACGCGATGACGATTCGCGACCCCGAGCAGGTTGATTCGATGATGGCCGTCGCATTCGAGCGCTACGGGCGGCTCGATGCACTCGTCAACAACAGCGGCGGCCAGTTCCCCCAGGCGGCTATCGACTTCAGCGTCAAGGGCTGGAACGCCGTCATCGACACGAACCTCAACGGCACCTGGTACATGATGCAGGCGGCTGCGCGCCAATGGCGCGACCGTGGCCAGGCCGGCAATATCGTGAACATCGTCGCAACGATTGCGCGCGGCATGCCCCAGGTCGCGCACACGTGTGCCGCGCGTGCGGGCGTGATCTACCTCAGCAAGACCGTCGCGACCGAATGGGCACCGCTTGGCATCCGCGTGAACTGCGTTGCGCCCGGCGCGATCGCGACCGAGGGCCTCAACGTCTACCCGGACGGCGTGCCCGAGCGTTTCGCGCTGACCAACCCGATGAAGCGCTTCGGCGACGTGCTCGACATAGCCGAAGCGGTCGTTTACGTCGGCGCGGACTCCGGCAAGTTCGTCACGGGCGAAGTCCTCGTCGTCGACGGTGGCCACAGCGCCTGGGGCGATACCGAGTGGCCCGGCGGACGACCCGACTACTTCGACGTCGGCTGACGCCGGCACGACACGCGAGGAGACGCACCATGGCCGACACGCCCTTCACCCGGACGCCGCGCGCGCAACTGCCCGAACCGTTCCACCTCGCGTGGGACACGCTGAATGGCCTGACCGGAGAGCCGGCATTCGTCGAGGTGTTCGCCTCGAACCCCGAGATGCTCGACTTCGTGATGAACCGCTTCTACATGGGCCTCTTCTTCGGCGGCAAGGTCGACCAGCGCTACAAGCAGCTGGCGCGGCTCAAGCTCTCGCTGCTGCACGGTTGCCGCAC
>JBAVJR010000450.1:0-14728 GCA_049687855.1 Steroidobacteraceae bacterium
CCGCTTCCGTCACCGTGATGCCAGTGTGGGCAATATCGCGCAACGCCGCGCCCCGCCTCGAAAAACTGCTTTAAAGTACCATAAGTTATCGGCCTTCGAAGCGACCCCTGCCCCGGCGGATGGCAGCGCGTTCACTTTCAGGTTCCAGCGGACGGGACCGCCCTGCGGCGACTGCGGCTGCGAACGGCCAGCGTACCGGACGCCGGCACGGCTGCCGGCAGGCGCGCGCGGCAGCGCTCGACGAACCAACGCAACCCGACCTCGCCGGATGCGATCGGGCCCGTTTCATCGGCGCCCAGCGCCACCATCCCCTGCTGCACACGCGCGAGCATGCGCGTATCTGCCGCCAGGGCCTGGCGCCGCACGCGCTGATGCGTGTAACGCAGCAGGCGCATCTCTCGACTCGAATCGGGTCCCGCGTAGCGCAACTCACGGAACGTGCTTTGGCCGGTGGCGCCTGGCAGGACTTGCAGGATGGAAAGACCGTCGGGCGCGAGCTGCAGCAGCAGGTTCGGCCAGAGGAAGACATGCTCGGCGCGTGCCGGGATTGACTGCCTGTCACACAGCAACTGCCGGTACACGCGCGACGACCACGTGTCGCCGGGCCCGACCTTCGCTACTTCGGCTGTCGCACGCAGCGCATCACCCGCTCCCCGCTCGAACATCACAGGCGCGAACAACCGCGGCTTCAGGGCAGGTCGCGCAATGTCGAAGTGCGCGGTGTCGAGCATGTGCTCGCACGCGAGTTTCCAGTCGGCCGCGCAGGGCGTTGCGCGCGGCTCGATCACGCGCCGCAGCGACGCCAGGTCTGGCCAGGCTCCGGCCACGGCGTCGAGCATCTGCTCGAGCGCAAGCCGCGGCGCCTGGAAGGCCACGAAGACCAGGCCGCGCCACTGGGCGACGTGCAGCGGATGCAGCGAGTGGGCGTCCGCGTCGAACTCGTCGTAGTGCTGGCCCGCGGGAATGCTGACGAGCGCGCCCGATTCGTCGTAGGTCCAGCCGTGGTACGGGCAGCGCAGGCGCCCGTCGATGCAGAACGCGAGACCGGTGTGCGCATCACCATCGACGAGGCGTGCGCCCCGGTGACGGCAGGCGTTGCGGAAGCCCTGCAGGCCGCCTGCTTTCGTCCGCAGCACCACCGCAGAACGCCCACCGCAGTCGAATCGCACTGCAGTGCCGGACGCAGGCAGGTCCGAGACGTGGCAGACGAACTGCCAGCTCGGCGCGAAGATGGCGGAGTATTCGAGCGGTGCGCGGGTAGCGTCGAGGTAGCAGCTTGCGGGGAGCCCGCGCACGGCCGCCTAGCGTCCGCCGCTGGCGACGACCGGAGTGGCTACGGGTGTCTCAGCGCGAATCGGCACGGGCCGGTCGCTGCCGTCCCAGGTCGCGCCTGCCGGGATGCGATTCTCGACGAGCAGCGCCGACGCGAGAAACTGGTCGAGACCGACGGCTGGCTGCGAGACGGGCACGGCCACGCCTTTCGACGCGTTCACGACCTGTTCCGCAAGTGCCCAGTCGACCGTGACGGCCGCAGGCTTGGCGCGTAGCCCCATTTTCTCCTGCACTTTCTTGTTGAAGCGCTGACCCTTGGCCGCGGCTTTCGCTTCCGGATGCTCCTCGTGGGGAGGGAACGACTGCACGTATAACTGGCCGTCCTGCACCTTGTAGAGCAGCGGCTGGTTGACGACCGTGACCTTGGTGCCGATCGCCAACTGGGGAAACAGCGTGCCGATGTCTTCCGGATACAGCCGGATGCAACCATGGCTCGCGCGCATGCCGACGCCGGCGGGCTTGTTGGTGCCATGCATGAGGTAGCTCGGCCAGCCGAGGTTCATCGCGAACGCGCCGAGCGGGTTGTCAGGGCCGGCCGGCACCCGCGCGGGCAGGATGTCGCCCTCGGCCGCGTGTTCCTTGCGCACGGAAGCGGGCGGCGTCCAGACCGGATCCTTGCGCTTCGAGACGATCTTGGTGCTGCCTTCGGGAGTCGCCCAGCCGACCATGCCGATGCCGATCGGCACCGTGACCACGACGCGCTGCTCGCCCTTCGCGGGCTTCGGGAAATAATACATCCGCAACGCCGCGAGGTTGACGACCAGGCCTTCGTGCGGCGCGTCCGGCAGCACGAACTGCGTGGGCAATACGATGCGGGTTCCGGCCCTGGGGAGCCACGGGTCGACGCCCGGGTTGGCGTTGATGACTTCGTCGTAGCCGAGATTGAAGCGGCGTGCGATGTCCGGGAGCGTGTCTTCCTCGGTCGCGATCGTCGCCTGCAACGCGCCGACGACCGCGGTGGTCTGCGGATCGTACGGGAACGTGTGCGTCGCGAGCGGCGCCGCGTACTGCGGCTTCGGCGGTTCGGTCGGCGGCGGCGGTTCTTGCTGCTGCGGCCTGAAGACGCTGCAGCCTGCCAGCGTTGCGAGCACGGCGACGAGCGCCACGTGGCGCGTCGACTTGATGCCTGGAATATTGACGGGTCCGCTCACTTTCCACCTCTCGTCAGGGTCGAACGGCCCGCGGCCGTTCAAAGCACGGCGGGGCGGTTCGGCAGTTCGTCTTCGTCGCGCCCACCGGGCAACGGCGGGTAGTGCCGGGCCAGCAACCGGCCAGCGTCGTGCACTCCTTCCACCGCGCCCTGCTCATATTGCCCGGCGCGGAACTTCTCTTCCATCATGTTGCAGACCGCGGACCACTCCGCCGCGCTGACACGACCGTTGAAACCCCTGTCAGCCACGATTTCGACGTCGCGGTCGGCCAGCTGCACGTAAATCAGGATGCCGTTGTTCGCTGCGGTATCCCAGACCCCCAGGGCGGCAAAGACCTGGAGTGCCCGGGCCCGCGGCGTCTGTCCGGCCCAGATCTCGTGCGGCTCGAGCGAGGCCTCGATCGCAAAGCGGATTTCGCCGCTGTGGCTGCGCTCGGATTCGGTGACCGCAGCCTCGATCGCCTCGAGGGCTTGGACCGGGAAAGCGCGCTCAAGTTTACGGCGCGTCGCAAACAAATGACGGAAAAGACGTGTCCAGTCCATGGCCATCACCAGCCGCCCGAGGCGCCGCCGCCCCCGAAACCGCCGCCCCCGCCGCGGAAGCCGCCCCCGCCAAACCCCCCGCCGCCGCCGAAACCACCGCCGTAGCCCCAGCCGCTGCCGTGACGCCGACTGTACCAGCCGTTGCTGCCACCAGCCGGACCGCCGCCACTCATACCGCCCATGAGCGCAAAGATGAAGGCGACGACGCCGGCAACTACGGCGATGCCGAGGATGCTGACCAGCAGCCAGGTCAGGAAGCCGACCAGGCCCCCGGTGGCCAGTGCGCCGCCGACGCGACCGAAGAGACGGCGGAAGATCGAGCCGCCGACCAGCGCGAAGATGAACAGGAACGGCAGCAGGTTGAAGAGGCCAGGGATGCCCGCCGCGGGTGGACTCAACTCGGGCTCGGGCAGCGGCTCGCCCTCGATCACGCGCATGACCCGGTCGACGCCGGTGTTGATGCCGCCATAATAGTCGCCGCGCTTGAACGACGGCACGATGTCCTGCTGGATGATGCGGTTCGCCGTCGCGTCGGGCAGCACGCCCTCGAGGCCGTAGCCGACTTCGAGACGCACCTTGCGGTCGTTGAGGGCCACCAGCACCAGGACGCCGTCGTCGACCTTGCCGCGGCCGAGCTTCCACTGGTCCACGACGCGGATCGAGTACTGCTCGATCTCCTCGGGCTGCGTCGTGGGTACGATCAGGACCGCGACCTGGCTGCCCTTCGACTGCTCGAACGCCGCGAGCTTCGCTTCGAGCGCGGAGGACTGGTCGGGCGTCAGCGTGGCGGTGAGGTCGGTGACCCGCGCCGTGAGCTGTGGCACGGCGACGAGGCCCTGCTGCGCGGAGGCCGGCGCAACGACGGCGGCCATGAGCCACAACGACGCCGCGAGCGACAGGCATCGCCGCAGCGGACGGGATTCGGGCGGGAACGACGCAGCGACCATGGGATCACCCGGCGTCGCGCCCCGTGGGGGACGCGACGCAAGGAGTGCCTCAGCCGGTCGCAGGTGCAGGCGCTGGCGCCGCAGGCGCGCTGAAATCCACGGTCGGCGGCTTCGCGATCGCGGCTTCGTTCTCGACCGTGAAGTTCGGCTTCACCTTGTAGCCGAAGATCATGGCCGTGAGGTTGGTCGGGAACCTGCGGATCGTGACGTTGTAGTCCTGCACCGCCTGGATGTAGCGGTTGCGCGCCACGGTGATGCGGTTCTCGGTGCCTTCGAGCTGGGCCTGCAGGTCGCGGAAGTTCTGGTCCGACTTGATCTCGGGATACTTCTCGACCACGACCATCAGGCGCGAGAGCGCGCTCGACAGCTCGCCCTGCGCAGCCTGGAACTGCTGCAGCGAAGCGGGGTCGTCGGCCTTCACCTGCACCTGCGTCGCCTTGGCGCGGGCCTCGGTGACGCCGATGAATACAGCCTGCTCCTGGGCGGCGAAACCCTTGACCGTCTCGACGAGGTTCGGGATCAGGTCAGCGCGGCGCTGGTACTGGTTGACGACTTCGGACCACGCCGACTTGGTCGCTTCGTCCTGCACCTGGATCGTGTTGTAACCGCAGCCCGACAGCAGCATCGCCACCGCCGCCAGCAAGAGCGCATGCAAGGCTCGCATCGGAACGTTCTCCTTAATGACCGGCCGCCCCACCCCGAATCGAACGCGACATTACCAGATTCGGACGACCTGATCAGGCGGCAGGTACATCTGGTCGCCTTCCTTCACGTCGAATGCCCTGGCGAACGCCGGCATGTTGCGCAGGATGCCGTTCGCGCGGTACTCGCTCGGGCTGTGCGGGTCCGTCTTCAGGCGCTTGCGCAGTTCGTCGTCGCGATACTTGCGCGCCCAGACCTGGCCCCAGCCGAGGTAGAAGCGCTGCTCGCCCGTGAAGCCGTCCAGCACCGGCGCGTCCTTGCCGCCCAGCGCGATCAGGTAGGCCTTGTGGGCCACCGCGAGACCCGAAAGGTCGCCGATGTTCTCGCCGAGCGTGAGCTGGCCGTTGACGTTCATTCCGGCAATCGGGCTGAACGCGTCGTACTGCTGCACGAGCGCTTTGGCGCGCGCCATGAACAATTCATTGTCCTTGGCGGTCCACCAGTCGCGCAGCACGCCCTTGCCGTCGAACTTGCGGCCCTCGTCGTCGAAGCCGTGGCTGATCTCGTGGCCGATCACCGCGCCGATGCCGCCGTAGTTCACGGCATCGTCCGCCTTCATGTCGAAGAACGGCGGCTGCAGGATCGCCGCCGGGAACACGATCTCGTTCGCGAGCGGGTTGTAGTACGCATTGACGGTCTGCGGCGTCATGCCCCACTCGGTCTTGTCGACCGGCTGGCCGACCTTCTTCAGCTCACGCTGCACGTTCACTGCGCGTGCGCGCAAGACGTTACCGAGCAGGTCGTCCTTGCTGGTCACGAGGCCGGTGTAGTCCTTCCACTTGGTCGGATAGCCGATCTTCACCGTGAAATTGGCGACCTTGTCGTGCGCGGCCTGCTTCGTTTCCGGGCCCATCCAGGCGAGCTCGTCGATCGAGACGTCGAATGCCGTGAGCAGGTTGCCGACCAGCTGGTCCATGCGCTGCTTCGCTTGCGGCGGGAAGTGACGCTGCACGTATTCCTTGCCGAGCAGGTCGCCGGTCGAGCCTTCGAGCTCGCCGAGCGCGCGCTTCCAGCGCGGCTTGATCTGCGGCGTGCCGGAGAGCGTGCGCTGGTAGAAGTCGAAGTTCTCGTCGACGAACGCCTGGCTGAGATAAGGCGAATACGCGTCGATCGTGCGCAGCGCGAGGTAGTCCTTCCACGTGCCGAGCGGCACGTCTTTGAAGACCTTGCCGACTTCCTGGAAGTAGTCCTTCTGCGCCAGCACCATCTGGCCAGTGCCCGGCAGCTTCATCTCCGTGAGCCATGTCGACCAGTCGAGGCCTGGCGTCGCTTGCATCGCGCCTGCCACCGAAGTCGGGTTATAGAGCGCCTCGATGTCGCGCATCTTCACCGCCGGCCATGAGGCCCTGGCGATGCGGGTCTCGAACGCCATCAGGTTCTTCGCCACCTTCGCCGAATCCTTGCGACCGGCGAGCCGGAACACGTTGTCGACGTGCTTCACGTAGGCGCCGCGAATCTCGGTGAAGCGCTGGTCCTGCGAGAAGTAGTAGTCACGCTCCGGCAGGCCGAGGCCCGACTGCGTTACCCACAGGGTGTTCAGCTCCGGGTTCTTCGCGTCGGCGAAGACCTGCGCCGCGATCGGGTTGTCGATCAGCAGCAGCTGCGCGCGCGCGAGATACGCGAGCAGCTGCTTACGGTCCTTGATGGCGGCGATCCGGTCGAGCTCAGGCTGCAGCGGCGCGAGGCCGAGCTGCTCCACCTTCGCCTCGTCCATGAAGCTCGTGTAGAAATCGCCGATCAGCTGCTGGTCGGAGCCCGCAGCGGCATTGGCCGCGGCGGCTTCTTCGACGATCACCCGCAGGTTCTGCTCGGCCTCGTCGGCGAGCAGCGTGAAGGCGCCGTAGTTCGACTTGTCGGCCGGGATTTCCGTGTTCTTGAGCCAGGTGCCGTTGACGAACCGGTAGAAGTCGTCCTGCGGCCGCACGGTCCGGTCGAAATTCTGCAGGAACAGGCCGGACGTCAGCGCGGGCGTGGCCGGTGCTGCGGCAACAGCAGGCGCCGCCGGGGCGGCGGGCGGCTCGGTTGCCTGCGGCGTGGCGCAGGCAGCGAGGGTGATCGTAAGGGCGATGGGCAAGGACCAACGAAACTGCATTATTCACCACTCCGCGATTGATACGGCGTGCGCCCGAGCGGGCCACTAACCCTCTCATTATAGAGGAATCAGCTGCGGCCCAGCCGCAGGTGGATCGGCCAGTTGAGACGAAGCGTGCCGTCGGCAGGCCAGAGCGTTGCAAGTTCCGCCTCGATGGCCGGCAGCGGGTCCCGGCCGGGATGCGCGTCCCGATAGCGCTGCACTGACGACCACGACGCCAGGAAACCGAGCACCTGCTCGAGCGACCACTCCGTCTGCAGGTGGAACGACGGCACGACCTCCTCGGCCCAGGGAAACGGGAGTGTCTGGTACGCCTCCTCGACGTAGCGACGTTCTGGCGGCCAGTATTCGCCGACGACATCGTGGTAGAACCGGTCCACGACCGCGTCGATCGCGGTGCCGGTTTGGAATTTTTCGTACGTCCAGACGGCGATGACCCCGCCCGGTTTCAGCACGCGGCGGCATTCGCCGTGGAAGCGGTCAAAGTCGAACCAGTGCACGGCCTGCGCGGCGGCCACCAGCGACACCGACTGGTCCGGGACCGGCAGGTGCTCGGCCACCGCCAGCTGGTACCGGACGTTGGGGTGCGATTGCGCCCGCTCGAGCTGTGCGCGGCTGCCGTCGACCGCGACGACCGCATCGAAGTGCCCGGCCAGCGCGATCGCCGCCTGGCCGTTGCCGGTGGCGCAATCGACGGCCAGTGCGCGATCCGGCGCACGGGACGCGATCCATGCGATCAGGTCGGCGGGATACCCCGGCCGATAGCGGCTGTAGTCCGCGGACTGCCGCGAGAAATGGTCCTTGAACGTCGTGGTCGCCGTCATGCGCCGCGATGGTGCGCGCGAACCCCGACGCGTGGCAATCGTCGAGCCACTACAATCACGCATTGGATCGCGACGAGGAACCGCGCCGTGGATGGAATCGAGGTCGTCGACATTGCCCATGCGATCCAGCTCGCGTTGGCGCCCGTGTTCCTGCTGTCCGGCATCTGGGTATTCCTGGGCGTGCTGGCGAGCCGCCTCGCGCGCATCGTCGACCGCGCGCGCAACATGGAGAAGGAGCTGCGATTGCCGGAGGCGCGCAACGCCGAACTCATCCGCGGCCAGCTGCAGGCGCTGTCGCAGCGCGCTCGTTACATCAACATCGCCATCACGCTCGGCACCGTCGCCGCACTGCTGGTGGCGATCGTGATCGCACTGCTGTTCTCGAGCACGTTCATACCGCTCAACCTGGCACCGCCGCTCGCGCTGCTGTTCGTGCTGGCGATGTGCGCGCTGGTCGCGGCGTTCGTGAGTTTCCTCATCGAAGTGCGGGTTGCGATCGCAGTGCTCAGGATCGGCGACGTGTAAAAAAGCCCCGGGCTTTTGGGGCCCGGGGCTGGAGTGGGCGAACTTTGTCGAAGG
Source organism: Steroidobacteraceae bacterium (assembly GCA_049687855.1). Lineage (GTDB taxonomy): Bacteria > Pseudomonadota > Gammaproteobacteria > Steroidobacterales > Steroidobacteraceae > RPQJ01. The sequence continues at coordinate 8,170 of JBAVJR010000450.1, forward strand.
GAAGGGGAAAGTCCGCCAGGGGGAACCGTTGCGCCGTGGCGCTCAGTGCAGCCTTGCCCACTGCAGGACCTTGACGTCCTGCTGCGCGCGGCCGAAGTTGCGTGCGATGATCCGGGTCGCTTCCTTCATGCCCTTGTTGGGGCGCGGCTGGCCGTCGAGTTCGACCACGCCGCGGAATTCCTCGAGCCCCCGCGGCTGCGGCTGCTCGACCAGGAAATGCGCATAGAACTTGATGCCCATGGGCGGCAAGCTACTGTTCGCCCCCGGCCTTTTCCGTGACCGCGTGCACACTATTCCGGCGCCCGGCGCGTGCCTGTTGAAAACATGACCCGCTACCGAAAACCCGCCACGTCCGGCTCCAGATATTCGACGCCCGCCGGCGCACGCCGGCTGCGCGCAGAGCTCGACGAACTGTGGCGCGTGCTGCGGCCGCAGGTGACCAGGGCCGTGCAGGAAGCCGCGGCCCAGGGTGACCGCTCCGAGAATGCGGAATACATCTACGGCAAGCGGCAGCTGCGCGAGATCGACCGCCGCGTGCGGTTCCTGCGCCAGCGGCTCGAAGGCATGATCGTCGTCGAGCGCCCGCCGGATGACCGCAGCCGGATCTTCTTCGGCGCGTGGGTCCAGGTGGAGGACGAAGCCGGCGTCGCAACCGAGTTCCGCATCGTCGGACCCGACGAGCTCGATCCCGCCCGGCGTTATGTCAGCATGGATTCGCCGCTCGCCTGCGCGCTGATGGGCAAGCGTGTCGACGACGAAGTCACGATCGAGGTGCCGGGCGGAACCCGCGCGTACACGGTCGTCGGCATCCGCTACGAGGAACCAGTCGCCTCCTGACGCGGCAAACCATCATGGATCTCGCCGATCCACGGTACGCGCGTCGCCCAGTGCACGTGCCCTTGTGGCCGCAGCTGCGCGGCGAGTTCGGGCTCGACGCTGCCCAGGGTGATGTGTATTTCGCCCGGCCAGCGGGTCGACTCGAAGAAGAGCGGCGTGCCGCAGCGCCCGCAGAAACTCCGTGTGGCTGCGGCCGACGACCGGTAGGTGCTCAATGCCCCGGCGTTGCCGAGCAACTCGAAGCTTTTGCCGTCGGTGCCGATCCACGTGACGAAGCCCGCGCCCTGCGCACGACGGCACATCGTGCAGTGGCAGTGCGCGACCCAGAGCGGCGGCAACGCGAATCGATAACGGATGGCGCCGCAGAGACAGCCACCCACACCCGACTGGCCCGTTGCTGGCGACGCGTCGCTCACACCACGCGGACGTTCTTGAACTGCCAGGGATCCGTCTCGTCGAGATCCTCGGGGAACATGCGGCCGCGGTCGACCAGCGGGTGCCACTCGGAGTACTCGCCCACGACCAGGCCGAGGTAAGGCCGGCAGATCTCGAGGACGCGCTTGTAGTCGATGTCGTCGGGCTCGACGATGCCGCTGTTCGGGTTCTCGATCGCCCAGATCAGGCCCGCCAGCGCGGAAACCGTGACCTGCAGCGACGTCGCGCTGTTGTGCGGCGCAAGCTGGCGGGCTTCCTGCACCGAGAGCTGCGAGCCGTACCAGTACGCGTTCTTCTTGTGTCCCGCGAGCAGCACGCCGAGTTCGTCCACGCCCTTGACGATGTCGTCCATCATGATTCGCTTGCTGTCCTGCATGTGCCAGTTGCGGCCGGCGAGTTCGTGCACGGACAGCACGGCGGCGTCGCTCGGGTGATAGGCGTAATGCACCGTCGGGCGATAGACGACCTGCTCACCTTTCTTGACGGTGAGGTAGTCGGCGATCGAGATGGCCTCGCCGTGCGTGATCAGGAAGCCGTGGAACGGGCCCGCCATCGGCGTCCAGGTGCGCACGCGCGTGGCCGCGCCGGGCTGCATCAGGTAGATGGCGCTGCCGCGGCCGAAGTCGTGCTTCTTGCCGTCGCGCGGCCAGTTCTTTTCATGCGAGCCCCAGCCGAGTTCGGCGGGCTGGCAGCCCTCGCCGACGAACCCGTCCACCGACCAGGTGTTGACGAACTCGTTCAATTCCTTCTGCCGGTTGCCCACCTGCGTGTCGCGCTCGGCGATGTGAATGACCTTCACGCCGAGCTGGTGCGCGAGCGCGGCCCACTCGCCGCGGGTGTTCGGCTCTTCGACGGTGACGCCCGTGTCGCCGGCGATGTTGAGCAGCGCCTGCTTCACCAGGTGCGACACGAGACCCGGATTGGCGCCGTGCGTGAGCACCGCCGTCGGCGCGCGCTGCTTCGAATCCTTGAGCGTCAGCGCTTCTTCGCGCAGCGCGTAATTGGTGCGGCGCGACGGCGAGATCGTCGGGTCGGTGTAGCCGCCCGGCCACGGCTCGATGCAGGTGTCGAGGTAGAGCGAGCCTTTTTCCCAGCACAGCTTGATCAGCGCGATCGACGAGACGTCGACCGACAGGTTCAGCAGGAAGTCCCCGCGCCCGACGATCGGGTCGAGCACGCTCTTGAAGTTCTGGCGCGTAAGCGCGTGCTTCACGAAGCGCACGCCGTATTCCTGCGCGATCTTCTCGCCGGCCTCGTCGGCGGTGACGATCGTGATCTGGTCGGGCTGGATGCCGACGTGGCGCAGGATCAGCGGCAGGATGCCCTGGCCGATGCTGCCGAAGCCCACGAAGATCAGGCGGCCGGGGAAGACGACGTGAACGGGATAGCTGGTCATGATTTTTATATTGGGAATCCTGTTTGGCCGACCCCCCGCGGGCGGCTGGCCGTCTAGTTTACCGTGAAACGTTCCCGAGCCGGATGCCCCCGACTGCGACGGGGTCAGCTCCGGTGGACCGCGTCCCGCCAGTGCGGCGGATAAGTCCGCTCGTACCCCGGCAGCTGCTCCACGCGCTGAATCCAGCGGGCGATCGCCGGGTAAGTCGATTCCATCGGCAGGAAGCGCGAACGGAGGTCGCCGGACTCGCGCTTTTCCATGGCACGCCGCAGCAGCATGATGCCGGGGAAGACCGTCAGGTCGGCCGCCGACGGCTGCTCACCGACCAGCCAGTCCGAATTGCCGAGCCGGCCCTCGATGGTGCGGGCCTCCCCTGAGACGATGTGCATCGCACGGGTGACTGCTTCGGCCTGCTGGTCGAGCTGGTCGAGGAACACGGCCGCAACGATCTGCGTCACGTGCTGCTCCGCGTAGGCCTGGTACTCGCAGATGACGCGCATGATCGTCCCGGCTTCCTCGGCCGACGTGCCGAAGAGCGGGTACTCGGGGTATTTGCGGTCGAGGTAGAGCAGGCAGGCCAGCGACTCGAACACGACGTAGTCGCCATCCTTGAGCACGGGCACCCGGCCACGCGGATTCATCCGCAGCATCTGCGGCGACTTGTGCTCCTGCTTCGAGAACTGCAGCGGGTGCGAGTCGTAGGCGAGGCGCTTGTGCTCGAGCGCGAGCAGCACCCGCCAGGAGTACGGGCTGCCGCTGCCCCAGTAGACTTCGATGGCCATGAATCCTCCACCGCGCCCCTTGCGGCGCAGGTTGCAGCGGATTGTACTGGCGACCAGGGAGGAAGCGGCGATGGCATGGCAAACACTGGTGAGCGCGGAACAGGTCGCCGGTCGGCTGGGCGACCCGCGGCTGCTGGTCTTCGACTGCCGCTACGAACTGGCGCGTCCCGACGCTGGCCGTGAGTCATACCTGCGCGGCCACCTGCCGGGCGCGGTCCACGCCGACCTGCATCACGACCTCGCGGGGCCAACGTCGCCGACGAGCGGCCGGCATCCGCTGCCGGATTCCCGGGACTTCGCAGCGCAGCTGCGGCGCTGGGGTGTCGACGACGATTCGCTGCTGCTCGCGTATGACGACGCCACCGGCATGTGGGCCTCGCGGTTCTGGTGGATGACGGCGAAATGGCTCGGCCACCGGCACGTCGCCGTCATGGACGGTGGAATGCGGCGCTGGCTGGAGCTCGGGCTGCCGACGACGACGGATCCGGCCCCGCGGCGCCCGGCGGGTGATTTCACTGCCCGCCCCGATGCCGGCGCGCATGTGGACGCCGATGCCACGCAGGCCGCTGCGCTCGATCCGCAGCGCCGCGTGCTCGACGCCCGCGCCGCGGAGCGCTATCGCGGCGAAGTCGAGCCGATCGACCCGGTCGCCGGCCACGTTCCCGGCGCGCTCAACCTGCCGTCGTCGGGGGTCGTCGCAGCAGACGGCCGGTTTCTGCCGCCCGCCGAACTGGCCCGCGCGTTCTCACGGACGCTCGGGCCCGTTGCTCCGGCCGACACGATCACGATGTGCGGATCGGGCGTCACGGCCTGTCACCTGCTGCTCGCGATGGAGCACGCCGGGCTGCCCGGAGCGCGTCTCTACCCCGGCAGCTGGAGCGAGTGGTCGCGGGATCCCGCGCGCCCGGTGGCGCGCGGAGAGGGGTAGGAAGGCCCGGAAGGGCAGGAAGGCCAGGAAGGCCAGAAAGGATGCGAAGCGGAGGTGCCGTTGCGCCGTTCTGTTCGCCGCGCCTACTACTCTCTCCTTCCTGCCCTTCCTGCCCTTCCTGCCCTTCCGGGCCTTCCTCCTCAGATTTCTGTTTACGCGGCCTTTGCTTCTGACTATCGTGCGCGCCTCTTTTTTCCGGCCTGAACGCCGGACACAGGTGGAAAGACCAAGACAGTGGAAAACCCCGAACGCAAGACTGGCTACACCGGACCCTGGAACGTCGAGGACTCGCTCGACCTCTACGGCGTCAACGCCTGGGGCAACGGCTACTTCGGCATCAATGCCGCCGGCCACGCCATCGTGCGTCCCGACTGGACCGAAGGCCGGGAAATCGACCTGCACGAGGTCGTCACCGGCCTTGCCGCACGCGACCTCTCCACGCCCGTGGTCGTGCGCTTCTCGGACATCCTGCGTCATCGCCTGACGCGCCTGCGCGACGCGTTCGCCACGGCGATCGCCGAGAACGAATACCAGAGCCGCTATTGCGCGGTGTTCCCGATCAAGGTCAACCAGCAGCGGCTGGTGGTCGAGGAGATCTACGGCTACGGCCGCGAGTTCGGCTTCGGCCTCGAGGTGGGCTCCAAGCCCGAGCTGCTCGCCGTGATGGCGCTGACCGAAGGCGAGTCCGAGCGGCTGATCATCTGCAACGGCTTCAAGGACGACAGCTACATCGAGGCCGTGATCCTGGCCGCGAAGCTCGGCCGCACGATCATCCCGGTGGTCGAGAATTTCAGCGAGCTGGCGCTGATCCTCAAGCACGCGAAGAAGTACGACGTGCGTCCGCGCCTCGGCGTGCGAGTGAAGCTCGCCAGCGAAGGCGCCGGCCGCTGGCGCGAATCATCGGGCGAAAAGAGCAAGTTCGGCCTGTTCGTCACCGAGATCCTCGACCTCGTCGGCGTGCTCAAGGAGCAAGGCATGGAGGACTGCCTGCAACTCGTGCACTGCCACCCGGGCAGCCAGCTGCAGGACATCCGCCGCGTGAAGGACGCCGTGACGGAGCTCGCGCACGTCTACGCCGAGCTGAAGCAGCTGGGCGCCGGCCTGCAGTACATCGACATCGGCGGCGGACTGGGCGTCGACTACGACGGCAGTCGCACCAACTACGAGTCGTCGATGAACTACACGCTGGCCGAGTACGCGAGCGACGTGGTCTACCGCATCGCGAACGTCTGCAATGCGCGTGGCATCGAGCACCCCGTCATCGTCAGCGAATCGGGCCGCGCGATCGCCGCGCACCACAGCCTGCTGATCTGCGACGTGCTCGGCAGCTCGCAGCTCGACCGTTTCCGCGTCACCGAGGCCGACGAGCAGATGGTGCGAGCGAACAAGGCCATCGCGCAGCCGGTGAAGGACCTGCTCGATGCCTACCGTTCGGTCTCCGAGCGGCGGCTGGTCGAGTGCTATCACGACGCGCTGCAGGCCCGCGAACAGGCCCTGCAGATGTTCAGCGTCGGCTACCTCGGGCTCGAGGCGCGCGGCCTGGTCGAGCGGCTGTACTGGGCCACCTGCGCGAAGATCCGCGATCTCTGCCGCAGGCTGGACTCGGTGCCCGAGGAACTCGAAGGCCTCGAGACCATCCTGAGCGACATCTACTTCTGCAACCTGTCGATCTTCCAGTCGCTGCCCGACAGCTGGGCCATCGACCAGCTGTTCCCGATCATGCCGGTGCACCGCCTCGACGAGCGTCCCGCCCGCACGGGCGTGCTCGCGGACATCACCTGCGATTCCGACGGCAAGATCGACCACTTCGTCAGCCTGCGCGAGACCAAGCGCTCGCTCGAGCTGCACGAGCTGAAGCCGGGCGAGCCGTACTACCTCGCGTTTTTCCTGGTGGGCGCCTACCAGGAGACGCTCGGCGACCTGCACAACCTGTTCGGCGACACGCACGTCGTGCACATCAAGCTGCACGACGAGGGCGGCTGGTGGATCGAGGAGACGGTGAAGGGCGATTCGGCGGCCGAGGTGCTGCGCTACATGCAGTACGACGTCGAGCGGCTGATTCCGCAGTTTGCGCGCGACTGCGAGCGTGCGGTGCGCGAGGGTCGCATCACGCTGCCGGAAAGCCAGGCCCTGCGGCGCTTCTACGAAGCAGAGCTGGTCGGCTACACGTACCTCGAAGCC
>JBAVJR010000451.1:0-3304 GCA_049687855.1 Steroidobacteraceae bacterium
TGACCTCGGCTTCGAACGAGCAGCCGACGCCGCAGTAGGCACAGGTGGTCGTGACGGCCTTCTCCGGCCGGCCCATGATCGCGAGCGGCTTCTCGCTGAGCGCCGCGGTCGGGCATGACTCGACGCAGGCGCCGCACGAGACGCACTCGGACTCGAGGAAGGATTCGTCCTGGCTCGCGACCACGCGCGAGCCGAAGCCGCGGCCTTCGATCGTCAGCGCGAACGTGCCCTGGACCTCGTCACAGGCGCGCACACAGCGCGAGCAGGCGATGCAGAGCGACGGATCGAACTGGAAATACGGATTGCTGTCGTCGCACGGGGCGGACCGATGGTTTGCGCCTTCGAAGCCGTACGGGCTCGTCGTCACGCCGAGATCCGCGGCGACGCTCTGCAGCTCGCAGTGCGTATCGGCGGGACAGCCCTTGCAGTTGAGCGGGTGGTCGGAGACGTAGAGTTCGACGACGCCCTTGCGCAGCTGCCGCAGCTTCTCGCTCTCGGTCTTCACCTTCATGCCCGGCGCGACCAGCGTAGTGCAGGAGGCCGGATAGCCGCGCTGACCTTCGACCTCGACCAGGCAGACGCGGCAGGAGCCGAAGGCCTTCAGCGTGTCGGTGGCGCAGAGCTTCGGGATCGCACCGCCTGCTGCCGCCGCGGCGCGCATGATCGACGTGCCCGCCGGTACGGTGACCTCGGCGCCGTCGATCGACAGGGTGACGGGCTCGCCCTCCGCCGCCGGCGTACCCGCGTCCTTGGCATTGATCGCAAACATCCAGTAGCTCCTCGTGCCTCAGCGGTCGCGAGAAAAATCGCCGGGGAAGTGCTTGATCGCACTCATGACCGGAAACGGGGTCATGCCACCCAGGCCACACAGTGAACCGTGTTGCATCGTTTCGCAGAGGTCCTCGAGCTGGGTAAGGTTCGCCTGCTGCTCGATGCCCTGCAGGATGCGGTCGATGACTTCCACGCCGCGGGTCGAACCGATGCGGCAGGGCGTGCACTTGCCGCAGGACTCGACCGCGCAGAACTCCATCGCATAGCGCGCCATGCGGGCCATGTCGACCGTGTCGTCGAAGGCGACGATGCCGCCGTGGCCAACCAGCGCGCCGATCGCGGTGAACGCTTCGTAATCGAGTGGCGTGTCGAACTGCGACTCGGGCAGGTAGGCGCCGAGCGGTCCGCCCACCTGCACGGCCCGGATCGGGCGACCCGAAGCCGAGCCGCCGCCGAAGTCGTAGAGCAGTTCACGCAGCGTGATGCCGAACGCCTTCTCGACCAGGCCGCCGTGCTTCAGGTTGCCCGCGAGCTGGATCGGAAGCGTGCCACGCGAGCGACCCATGCCGAAGTCGCGGTAGTGCGCCGCGCCGCGCTCGAGAATGACCGGCACCGAGCCGAGCGAGATGACGTTGTTGATGATGGTCGGCTGGCCGAACAGGCCCTTGATCGCCGGCAGCGGCGGGCGGTAGCGCACCTCGGCCCGCTTGCCTTCGAGGCTTTCGAGCAGAGCGGTTTCTTCGCCGCAGATGTAGGCGCCGGCACCCATGCGCACTTCGAGCTCGAAGGCCTTGCCGCTGCCGCAGACGTCGGTGCCGAGATAGCCGCGCGCACGCGCCACTGCGATGGCCTCGCGCAGGGCATGTCCTGCATGCGGGTATTCGCAACGCAGGTAGATGTAACCCTTCGTCGCGCCCACCGCGATACCGGCGATCGTCATGCCTTCGATCAGGCAGAGCGGGTCGCCTTCCATCAGCATGCGATCCGAGAACGTGCCGGAGTCGCCTTCGTCCGCATTGCACACGACGTACTTCTGCGGCGAGTGCTGTTCGAGCACCGTGCGCCACTTGATGCCGGTCGGGAACGCGGCGCCGCCGCGACCACGCAGGCCAGACTCAAGTACTTCGTGTACGATTTCAGCGCCGGTCATGCCAAGCGCGCGCTTCAATCCAGCGTAGCCGCCGTGCGCGACGTAATCGTCGACGCTGACGGGGTCGATGACGCCGACACGCGCGAACGTCAGGCGCTCCTGCTTTGCGAACCACGGCAGCTCTTCGACACGGCCCAGTCGCAGCGGATGCGGCGCAGCATCGAACAGGCCTGCCTTGACGAGATCGGGAACCTCGTCTGCCGTGACGGGACCATAGGCGATGCGCTGTCCGCCCGCGTCTTCGACTTCTACCAGCGGCTCGAGCCAGACCATGCCGCGCGAGCCGACGCGAGTGACCGTGATCGAGGCGCCCTTCGCGGCGGCCGCGAGCTGCAGGGCCGCCGTGGTTTCATCCGCGCCCAGGGCCTGGGCGGCGGCATCGCGGGAAATGTAGATGCGCACGGTCATCAGCGGTTGCGCCATTCGGCCAGGATTGCCGCGAGCCGTTCGGGCGTCACGCGACCGTAGAGCTTCTCGTCGATCATCACCGTCGGAGCGGCTGCACAGTTGCCCAGGCAATAGGCCGCCTCGAGCGTGAACACGCCATCCGCGCTCGTGCCGCCGTAGTCGACGCCGAGCTCGCGCCTGGCGTGCTGCTCGGTTTGCTCGCCGCGCATGGCCTGGCACGCCTCGGCGCGGCAGACGTGCACGACGTGACGGCCCGGTTCGTGCTGCCGGAAGTAGTGGTAGAAACTGACGACGCCGTGGACTTCGGCGCGCGACAGGTTGAGGGCCTTGGCGATGCGCGCCACGTGCGCGGCGCTGATGTGCCCGACCGCGTCCTGCACGGCGTGCAGGATCGGCAGCAAGGGACCTTCCATCCCGGCGTGTTCCGCCAGGATGCGCTCGAGGGTCGAGTCGCTGTCGAGCTCAGTCGCGGCCATGCACCAGAGTCCCCCGTGCCGCCGAGGGGCGACCGTCGGGCGATGGTAAGGCTTGCGGAATCAGAGGGCTACAGGACGGCCGCGGTATTTGAACCGGTCCGTGGATGAGCGGGGGATGACCCGGCAGGAGACGCCGGTCCATCACATTTCGGCATGGGTGCGGGCGGCTCAGAGCCTGGCGCTTGGACGCTCTGCCACGCGCTCCCGCCAGTCGGCCAGGTGCTTCAGCCCCGCATCGGCCGGGCGGAATTTCACGAGCCGCGCGAATTCCAGGCCGCAGAACGCGGTGATGTCGGCGATCGTGAACCGGTCGCCCGCCATCCAGCGTCGCCTGGACAACAGTTGATCGAAAAGCGCGGCCGCCGCGACCATGCGCCTGCCTTGTTCGGCCGCGTAATCCGCGAACTGCGGGTTCTCGAGCGGCAGCAGTCCCGGGTGCGTGTGGCGCACGTGGTTGGCGACGGCTGCGAGCAGCGTCAGTTCGACCTGCCGGTCCGCC
>JBAVJR010000452.1:0-5258 GCA_049687855.1 Steroidobacteraceae bacterium
ATCGTCAGCGCGATCGCCTCGAGGATGGAGCGGTAGCCGTGCGCACGCGTATGGCGCGCGTCGAAGCCGAGGATGATGCCCTTGCGGAACGGCTGGTCGGTGGGGGCGAGCCAGTCGAGCACGCTCATGAGACCGTCGCAACCGGCCGGGACGTGCAGCGCCTCCTGTTCCAGCACGTGCTCACGCGTGACGCCGCGCGCAGCTGCCGCTGCGGCGAACTCAGGTCCAAGCAGGTCCATGAACCACGTGAGCGTCCACATGCCGCGACGGATGCCGTGGCTCTCGTACAGGTAGCGGTGCGGGATGCAGCCGAAATTGGTCCAGAACTGCTGGGCGTCCTGCCGGTTGCGCTCCCCATGCACCATCGATGCGATGTAGGTGCCCAACGAGATCAGCGCGGTGCGGTCGTCGAGCGATCCCGAGCCGAGCGCTTCGACGGCCTTGTCATTGGCCGTGACCACGACCGGCAGGCCGGCGGGAATCCCGGTTGCGGCGGCCGCCGCCGCAGTCACGTGGCCGGCGATCTCTCCAGGCAGCAGCAGTTCGAAGAGTTGCTCGCGCCGCACGTTGAACTGCTGCAGCAACGCCGGATCGGTGCTCCATTGCCAGGTATCCGTGTCGATGGGCCACTGCAGCAGGATGTTGTTCGCCGCCGTGTCCTTGAATTCGCCCGTGAACCGCTGCGTGATGTAGCCGGAGGAGGTGGTCGCGTACGCGACGGCAGGATTCTCCGGCATGTACGGCTGGTAGGCGCGGGTGTCCATCCAGCTCATGACCGGTTGGGCGAGCGAGCCGTCGGCCTGCAGGAACGCCTTGCAGCAGCGAATGGTGCAGAGGCCGACGCCGATGATCTCGCGCGGGTCGCCCAGGAAGTTCGCCAGCGCCTGCTGGCTGGCAACGATGATCGAATCCCACAAGTCGTCGTCGGGATGCTCGACGACGCCCGGGCGCGGGCGACTGGCAGCGCGCAGTACCTGCCGGCCTTCGGCGACCGCATTGCCCTCGAGGTCGTAGATCACGACCTTCGTGCTCTGCGAGCCGTTGTCGACACCGACGATGTAACGCCCCCGGGCCGCCATGTCGCGTCAGCGCACCAGGTAGCCGCCGTCGACGACGAGCAGGTGACCGTTGACGTAGTTGGAGGCGCGGCTCGACAGGAACACGAGTGCGCCCATCAGGTCGACCGGCTCGCCCCAGCGCTCGGCCGGGATGTGGTCAAGCACGCGCTTGTTGGTCTCCGGGTTGCTACGGGTCTGGCGCGTGATCTCGGTGGCGTAGTAACCGGGCGCGATGCCGTTCACCTGGACGTTGTGCATCGCGAGTTCGTCGCAATACGCCTTGGTGAAGCCGGCAAGGCCGTGCTTCGTCGCCGCATACGCCGACGACCAGCGCCCGCCCAGGAACGAGAACAGCGAGCAGATGTTGATGATCTTGCCGCTCTTCTGCGGGATCATCCGCTTCGCCGCTTCGTAGCTGAGTTCGAACGCCGCCGTGAGGTTCACCGCCACGGTGGCATCCCACTGCGGCCGCCCAAAGTCGAGCACTTCGGCCATCGGGCAGATGCCGGCACTGTTGACCAGGATGTCCACGGCACCGAAACGCTCGACACAGGCGTCGATCACCGTCGCGGCAGCTCCGGGCGCAGTGATGTCGATCTTGAGGTATTCGTAGCGGCGGCCGGCGGCTGCAAGCAGCGGACCTGTCTTGCCGTCATCGTCCATGACGCTCGGCACGAACACGTCCGCGCCGGCCTTGGCGAGCGCGACCGAGAAGGCCTGGCCGAGGCCAGTGTTGCCGCCGGTGACGATGGCCTTCTTGCCAGCGAGCGAGAAGAAGTCCATCGAGAATTCGCTGATCTGCATCGAGGCTGGCTCCGTCGGCCTCGACACCGCGTCCACGCGGCCGGGCTCGTCTGTGGTGAGGCGCCCTCCGCCGGAGCGCGCGTCGGAGTATAGCCTGCGGGTCTGGGCCACGCGGCAGCCGATGGCCGCGATTTGCAGCCGTGTTTGACGCGGGGAGCCGCTCCCTGTTACCAATGCGTCAGAAGATTTTAACGTGGGGGAAGGCAATGCGTTCGAGCTGGTGCCCGGGGGTGGGCCCGCTGCTCCGTGGACTGCGGCTGCTGGGCTTGGTGGCGGCCACGCTGCTCGCGGTTGTGTCCGGTGGCGGCCATGCTGCGGCGGCGACCGCCGATCCGCCCAGCTGCCGCGTGGTGCGGCTTGCGGACATCGGCTGGACCGCGGAAACGGCAACGACGGCCGTGCTCGGCCAGATGCTCGCGGACCTCGGCTACCAGCCGGTGATCACGGTGCTCTCGGTGCCGGTCACGTTCGAGTCCATGAAGAACGGCGACATCGACGTCTTCCTCGGCAACTGGATGCCGGCGCAGGCGTCGCTGCTGCAGCCTTATACCAACGAAGGGTCCGTCGAGGTCGTCCGCAACAACCTGGTCGGCGCGAAGTACACGCTCGGCGTGCCCGACTACCTGTACGACGCCGGGGTCAAGGACTTCGCGGACATCAAGCGGCTCAGGAAAGAGCTGGGGGCATCGATTTACGGCATCGAGCCCGGCAATGACGGCAACCAGCTCATCCTCGACCTGATCGGGAACAACGAGTTCGGCCTCGGCGGCTTCAAGCTCGTCGAGTCGAGCGAGCAGGGCATGCTGGCGCAGGTCGAGCGGGCCTACCGGGCCAGGCAGCCCGTCGTGTTCCTGGCGTGGGCTCCGCATCCGATGAACACGCACTTCAACGTGCGCTACCTCACCGGTGGCGATGCGACCTTCGGTCCGAATTACGGCGCCGCCACCGTCAGCACGCTGGTGCGCAAGGGGTACCAGCAGGAATGTCCCAACGTCACCCAGCTGCTCCGGAACCTCGAGTTCTCGATCGAACTCGAGAACGAGTGGATGGACCGCATCCTCAGCGACAAGGTGCGGACCGCGGACCTCGCGGTCGAATGGCTCGCCGGGCGTCCGCCGGTCGTGGCAACGTGGCTTGCCGGCGTCACTCGCCTTGATGGCCGGCCCGCGCTGCAGGCCGTCGACGAACCGGCGCAAGTCGGTCGCCTGAGTGCGTTCGAAGACTGGATCACGACCAACAAGATCCCGGTCGGTGACGCCGCCACGACGTTCGTCGAATACACGAAGAAGCATGCGCGCGGCTTGTTCGACGGCATCGCGGCCGCGCTGACGGGTTCGACCAACGTCGTCGCGAAGATCCTGCACGGCGTGCCGGCCCCGGCCCTGATCTTGCTGATCGCCGCCCTGTCGTGGGTGCTGCGACGTTCCATCGGCCTCGTGGTGTTCGTCGTGCTCGCGCTGCTCTTCATCATGAACCAGGGCTACTGGGACGCCACGCTGGAGACGCTGACGCTGGTGCTCGTCGCCGCGATCGTCGCCACCGCCATTGGCGTCCCCTTGGGGATCTGGGGCGCGAAACGACCGCGGTTGTACGCTGCGATGCGTCCGGTGCTGGACCTGATGCAGACGCTGCCGACGTTCGTCTACCTGACCCCGACGCTCGTGCTGTTCGGGCTCGGCATCGTGCCGGGCCTGATCTCGACGATCATCTTTGCGTTACCTGCGCCGATCCGCCTGACGCAGCTCGGCATCTCGTCAGTCCCGAAGACGCTGCGTGAAGCCGGACAGGCCTTTGGCGCGACGCCGCTGCAACTCCTGTTCAAGGTCGAACTGCCCAGTGCCGGGCCGATGATCCTCGCCGGCATCACGCAGTGCATCATGCTGAGCCTGTCGATGGTCGTGATCGCGGCACTGGTGGGAGCAGGCGGGCTCGGCGTGCCGGTCGTGCGCGCTCTGAACACCGTGCAGGTCGGCATGGGCTTCGAGGCGGGCATCGCGATCGTGCTGCTCGCCATAATGCTCGATCGCATCAGCCGGCCGGCCGAGAAGAAGGGACAGGAATGAGCAGCGCGGCGCTCGAGTTCGACGGGGTCGACATCCTTTTTTCCGCCGAGTCCGGCCGCAAGCGCGAGGCCGCTATCAAGTCCGCGCTGCAGCAACTCGACGCAGGCCGCGACCGCAACGAGATCGAGGCCGCGACCGGGGTCGTCGTCGGCGTGAGCCAGGCGAGCCTCGCGGTCCAGCGTGGCCAGATCTCCGTGCTGATGGGCCTGTCAGGCTCCGGCAAGTCGACGCTGCTGCGTGCGGCGAACGGCCTCAACCGCGTCACGCGGGGCCACGTGCTGGTCAACGACGGCGAGCAGCAGATCGACGTCGCCAAGTGCGATGCGGCCACGTTGCGCCGCCTGCGGCGCGGCACGATCGCGATGATCTTCCAGCAGTTCGGCCTGCTGCCGTGGCGCACGGTGCGCGAGAACGTCGGACTCGGCCTCGAGCTGCGCGGTGAATCCGGGTCCGAGCGCCGTCGCATCGTCGACGAAAAGCTCCAGCTGGTCGGGTTGGAACGCTGGGCCGAACGTTACGGCCACGAACTGTCGGGCGGCATGCAGCAGCGCGTCGGCCTGGCGCGGGCCTTCGCCACCGATGCCCCGATCCTGCTGATGGACGAACCGTTCTCCGCGCTCGATCCGCTGATCCGCAACAAGCTGCAGGATGAACTGCTGGCGCTGCAGGCGCGCGTGCGCAAGACCATCCTGTTCGTCACGCACGATCTCGATGAGGCGCTCAAGCTGGGTAACCAGACCTCCGTGCTCGAGGGCGGTCGCATCGTGCAGACGGGTACACCCGAGGACATCGTGCTGCGCCCGGCGAATGCCTACGTCGGTGAGTTCGTGCAACACATGAACCCGCTGTCGGTCCTGAACGGCCGCATGGTCATGCGCCGATGGGACGAGCTCGCCGCGGACGGCCCGCAGCGCTGGCTCGACCCGGGGCGTCAATTCAGCGCGGTCCTCGACGAGCAGGGTCGACCGGCAGCGGCATCGTTCGAGGGACAGGCGCTCCGCATCCGTACGTCGCCGACGGAAGGCGAGGGACTCATCGTCGCCGACGTCGACACGCCGTTGCGCCAGCTCATTCAATGGTGCCGGTCCGGACATCCCGTGCTGCTCGCCGAAGGCGGCGTCGTGCAAGGTGTGTGCGGACCCACCGACGTCATCCGCGCGCTCGCGACCAGCGATTCCCGCGCTCGTGCCCCAACCCAACATGACCTGACCTGACCGATTTCCCCTCTGGAGACCTTCATGCGTATTCGTCACCTGCTGACCCCAGCCACGCGCGCTTCAGGATCGATCGCCGGTGCCGTCGCGGCGGCACTTGCCATGGGTGCGCCCCTGCC
>JBAVJR010000453.1:0-2260 GCA_049687855.1 Steroidobacteraceae bacterium
GGTGACGCTCATCAGCGGCGTGTGCAACGCCGGCGTGACGTTCCAGATCACCATGTAGCCGATGAAGCAGGCCAGCACGAAGACGGTGAAGTGCGCCAGGAACGAGGCCGGCGCGAAAGCTCCGACCAGCCAGAACAGCAGCGCGCCGAGGCCGAAGGTCACGGCTACCGACTTGCCCGAGGTGGGTTCCCCGGCTCCGTGGCCGTGGCCGGATTTCTTCGCCGGCACGGCCGCGGGCTTGGCGGCCTGCGGCGGTGCGGCCGGCAACTTCGGCGCCGGTGGCGGCCAGGTGATGCCGCCGTCCTTGATGACGGTCAGGCCGCGGATGGCATCGTCGTCCATGTTGACGTTGATGACGCCGTCCTTGGTCTTGCACAGCTCCTCGGTCACGCGCAGCAGGTTGGTCGAGTACAGGGTCGAGGCCTGCCTGGCCAGGCGGCTGACGAGATCGGTGTAGCCGATGATGGTGACACCGTGCCTGACCACGGCCTCGCCGGGCACGGTGAGCTCGCAGTTGCCTCCCTGCTCGCCCGCCATGTCGACGATGACGCTGCCCGGCTTCATGCTCTGCACCATCTCGGCGGTGATGAGCTTCGGTGCGGGTTTGCCCGGAATCAGGGCCGTGGTGATGATGATGTCCGCTTGTCTGGCCTGCTTGGCGTACATCTCGCGCTGGGCCCGCTGGAAACCCTCGCTCATCACCTTGGCGTAGCCGCCGCCGCCGGAGCCTTCTTCCTCGTAGTCGACCTTGACGAACTCGCCGCCCAGCGACACGACCTGGTCGGCCACCTCGGCGCGCGTGTCGTTGGCGCGCACGATGGCGCCCAGGTTGGCGGCCGTGCCGATCGCGGCCAGGCCAGCGACACCGGCACCGGCGACGAAGACCTGGGCCGGCGGAATCTTGCCGGCAGCGGTGACTTGCCCGTTGAAGAACCGGCCGAAGGCGTTGGCAGCCTCGATCACCGCGCGGTAACCGCTGATGCTGGCCATGGAGGTGAGCGCGTCCATCTTCTGGGCGCGGGAGAGCTGGCGCGGCAAGGAGTCGATGGCCAGCACGGTGAGCTTGCGGTCCGCGAGCTGCTGCATGAGCTGCGGGTTCTGCGCCGGCCAGATGAAGCTGATCAGCGTGCTGCCAGGCCGCATCAGCGCGATCTCGTCCGGCGCCGGCGCGCGCACCTTGAAGAGGATGTCCGAACCGCCCATGAGCTCTGCGGCGCTGGCAGCGATCTGGGCGCCTGCAGCCTGGTACGACTCGTCGCTGAAGTTGGCGGCGGCCCCTGCCCCGCTTTCGACGCGGACGGCGAAACCGAGCTTGATCAGCTTCTCGACCACCTCCGGGACGGCGGCAACACGCTTCTCGCCGGCGTAGATTTCGCGCGGTACTCCGATCGTTAGCGACATGGTTCTGGCATCCTTCCCGCCACGCGGACGCGGCTAAGCCGCTGCCGTGAAAGGGATAATCTGGATAGTCACGGTGGCAAAACAGCCGTGGATTATTGCACAGCGGTGCCGTATCTTCACGGCATGCGCGCGCTTTCGCAGTACGCACTTTCGCAGGAGGTCCTGCGAACCGACGTCTCGGGGATGCCCCTGGAGTGGATCGACTACCGGGATGCGGTCCGGTTGCACTTCATGGGACAGGTCGCCTATGCGTTTGGCCAGACCCTCTTTTCGCTGCGGGGCGGCGTGAGCGCGCGCACCGGTGAGCGCACCGTCGTCAACGTGAGTTCGATCGTTGCGACGATCGGCCACCGCCACAATCCCGGCAACCGGCATCAGGGCTACGTGCCGCCGCTGAACAACGAGACCCTGTTCCGTCGCGATGCGTACCTATGCCTGTACTGCGCGCAGCGCTTCCCCACGAGCCAGCTCTCGCGTGACCACGTCACGCCGATTTCCCGCGGCGGACAGGACACCTGGAACAACGTCGTCACCGCATGCCGGCGCTGCAACAACCTCAAGGCGTGGCGGACCCCAGAGCAGGCCAGGCTGCAGCTGATCGCCGTGCCGTTCACGCCCAGCTACGCGGAGTACATCTACCTGAAGGGCAGGCGCGTGCTGGCCGACCAGATGGAGTACCTGCTCGCGCACTTTCCGCGGTCGAGTCCGCTGCACGAGCGGCTGCGACAGGGTGCGGCCGCCCGGAGCTAGTCAGGCGCGATCACGCGAGCGTGCGGTCGCAAAGGCAACCGCGCGCTGGGGGCAAGCGACTGAACCGGGGCCTTCCCCCGAGCTTGGAAAGGCAGACACGCGCTCGGGG
>JBAVJR010000454.1:0-4337 GCA_049687855.1 Steroidobacteraceae bacterium
CCTTCATCTTCCTGGTCGTCGCCACCTCCGCTCCCACCACCGACGGGTTCATGGGTATCTTCACGGCCGCGCCGGGCTTCACCATCGCGAACCCGAACGCCGGGGTCACGCTCAGCGGCCAGCAGAGCCTCAAGATCGAACTCGGCATGGCGGCAGAGTGGTTCCAGCAACCCACCAACAAGCAACTGACCGTGCGCCTGATCGGCAGCCAGGTCTACTCGAACGGTTCCGGGGGTAACTGCGAGATCCTCATCGAGCAACTGGTCACGCCCACCACGGCCGACCTGGTCCAGTACACGATCCCCTTGAACTCGATGACCCTGGCCCAGCCCTGCAATGGCGGAGGATTCACCTCCGGGGTCACGACGCTGGCCGAGGCGCTGGCCAAGCCCATCGGACAAATCCACGTGCAGGCGATCTTCCCGCGGGTCAACACCACGGTGAAGAACGGTGCCGGCACGGAGTATCCGACCGGCTTCACGCGCGGCTCGGTCTCCTTCGAGTGAGCCCTGCCATGGCGCGCAATGACGACTCAAATCAGTTGCTTAGGGAGACCGCTGTGAACACCCATGCTGTCAGTCGATCCCTGGCGGTCGCCTCGCTGCTGCTTGCCGCCCCGGCGCTGGCGGCTCAGTACGGTCCTTTCGAGGTCGTGGGATTCGTCAAGGACGAGTATTCCCTCTGCGACAACTGTTCCAAAGGACTGGTGAACAGGTCCGCCTACGATCCGCGCGGAGTTCTTTCGCCGCCGGTCCCGATGCTGAACCAGGGCGGCGGCTCGGAAACCACGGGTCGCAACCTGTTCCTCATGCAGCTCACGCTCGGCGCGTCTCACGAGTTCGACAATGCCGTGAAGATCGAGGCGAAGACCAGCGGCCGGATGCGCAACACGGATGCGGACATCTTTGACAACTGGATGACCGACCTCTACGCAGGCGCGTCGCACCCGCAATACGGCACGCTGCAGGTCGGCAAGTTTTCCTCCCGCTCGTGGACGCGCACCGACTCGTTCGCGTATCCGCTCGGTCTCTCGAGCCCCTGGGCGGAGTCGGGTGCCGGCTATGGTGTCTACCCGGAAGCCATCCGCTACGGGACCAAGGAGTTCGAGATTCCGGCCGGCAAGATCCGCTTCGAGGCGAGTTACGCGCAGGCCGACGAACGCAAGCCGCTGAATCCCGAGTCGCTGCTCGAAGGCCCGCCCGACCCGAAGCTCTACGAGATATTCATCCAGTACTCGAACGAGAAGAACCTGGTTGAACTGATTTACCAGGACAGCGACGGCGGGCGTCAGAGCTCGTTCTCGAAAGGCGCGTTCTACGGCGCGCAGGGCAATACCAACGGCCAGGTCTCCTCGCCCGAGTACGAAGATCCGTCCGAGAACGTACTGATCCTGCAGGGCAACTACTGGATGAACGAGAAGTGGAAGTTCACCTACGGCCTGAAGCGCAGCGAATGGTCGGGCCAGGCGCAGCAGTGCGACTTTGGTCCGGTATCGACCGTACAGAGCGCTTGTTTCTGGGACCAACCGGGGTTCAACTATTCCGACGAACTGGACGCGGTGTACGACGCCGTCGTGTACGACGTGATGCTCGGCGCGGCCTACACGCGCGGCAAGTGGGTCTACACCGCCGGTGGCGTGTACATGAACAAGGCAAGTACCGACAATCCGGTGGAGTGGGGCCAGGACAACACGGCGCTGTTCCTGAACCTCGGTATCTATCGCAACCTGCCTGGATTTTCCTTCTCCAAGTACTTCACGATGCAGGCCTATGGGGGCCTCGGCAGGGTGATGTTCGGGCGGCAAGGACCCGCGCCGTTAAGCATGCCCAGCAACATCGCCTTCGGCGGCGTGGACCCGCGTACCAGCGAGTCTGGCAATTTCCTCACCATCGGCGTGAATCTCAACTTCTGAGGACGGAGGTCATGCGCATGAGCCACGCGATTTCTCGGGGCCGGCGGCTCATGATGTTCGCGAGGTCCGCGGCGCTCATCGCCGGCGGACTGACATTGCTGGGCAGCGCGGGCGTTGGCTGGGCCGCGGACCCGGACGCCAGAATCGGACTCGGCGGCTACTACACCAAGTTGAAGGGCGGTGATGGACCTCTGCCGGTCGCGGAGTTTGTCAGCGGCGAGGCGGCCGGGAAAGCCGCCCCCACGAACCAGTGGTATTCGTCGGTGATGTTCCAGCGCTGGTCCCAGGGCATCCACGCCCATCCGATGACCTACCGTGCGACCGAGGCAGGATTCGAGGTCGGCTTGCCGAGCAAGCGATTCGCCAACGAAGGCGGCAGCCTCGAACTCAGTTACCCGCATGTGCCTGCGATCGTCGTCTCGCCGGTCGGCTTCAAGCCGCAGGACGCCAGGCTGTCGAAATTCTCAGACTGGCTTGCGCAGGTCAGCATGGCCGCAGGCCAGGGCGAATCGCTGACTGCAACGGTTCTGCACGGGAGCCCCTTCAGCTACTACGAGTCCAGCACCGGTGACGTGCGCTTCAGTTTCGCGTCCAAGCCGGAGATCTTTTCGAACCCGACCGACGCGGCGCGCGACAAGCGCGTGGTTGCAGTCACGATCGCCGGCAAGTCCTACGCGATATTCGCGCCCACCGGTGCGACCTGGCAGTGGACGCAGCCGACCGAGCTCGTACTGCAACTGCCGGCCGGCGCCCGCTACTTCTCGATCGCCGGCCTGCCGGATGCACGTGATGCCACGCTGAGCGATTTCCTCGCGGTGGCCTACGCTTTTCCGACCGACACGCGCGTCGAATGGTCCTATGACGAGGCCGCCAGCAAGGTGCGCTCGACCTTCCGCGTACAGACGGTGGCCAAGGAGGGCGAGAACCTGACGACGTTCATGGGCCTCTATCCTCATCACTGGTCGAGCGTCGTGTCCGAGCACCCGTCCCAGTACGGCTACGACTCGGTGCGCGGCCGCATTCGCCTGGTACCGGGCAACAGCTTCGCGCTGGAGCGTGTACATCGTGGGTTCGTCCCGGTATGGCCAGGTCTCGAAGATACGGCCAGCAAGCAGAGTGTCGGCAGCCTGCTGGTTGGCGATCTGGCGAAGTCTTCGCAGCTGTTCAACAAGAACGGGCGTGGCACCTACTATGTGGGCAAGGGTCTCGGCGCGGCTGCGCAGCTGATGAGCGTGGCCGAGGCCGAGGGCAAGACCAAGATGCGCGACGATCTCCTCGCGCTGCTCAAGAGCCGCCTGGAATCATGGTTCGACGGGCAGCGTTCCACGTACTTCGCGCAGGACTCCAGGCTCGGGACCTTCGTTGGCGTTCCCGAGGAGTTCGGCAGCATCAAGGCCATGAACGACCATCACTTCCACTATGGTTACTGGCTGATGGGCGCGGCGCACGTCGCACTCCGTGACCCCGACTGGGCGTCACAGCAGAAGTGGGGTGGCATGGTCGGCAAGATCATCGCGGACATCGCGACCGACGAGCGCGGCCGGGCGGACTTCCCGTTCCTGCGCAACTTCGATGCTTACGAAGGACATTCCTGGGCCTCCGGTGACGCGAACTTCGACGCCGGCAACAATCAGGAATCGTCGTCCGAGGCGGTGAACGCCTGGGCAGGCCTGATGCTCTGGGGCGAGGCGACCGGCGACCGCAAGCTGCGCGACCTCGGTGCCTTCCTCTTGACGAGCGAGATCGCCTCCGTCAACCAGTACTGGTTCGACCTCGAGCGCCAGGTGCTGGCGCCGGAGTACGGCAAGCCGTTCGCCAGCATGGTGTTCGGCGGCAAGTACGCCTTCAATACCTGGTGGACCCAGGAACCACGGCAGATCTTCGGCATCAACCTGCTGCCGATCACCACGGCCTCGACCTACCTAGCGGCTGACCCGCAGTACATCCGCGCCCTCGTCGCCGCCTTGCCGGCAGACGTCAAGGCCTACCAGGCGCGCGGCATGAGCGATGGCACGCCTGCGGACATCTGGCAGGACATCATCGCCTCGTACGCCGCACTCGGCGATCCCGAGGCTGGCTTCGCACTCTGGAACCGCAAAGGCAACGTCGAATGGGGCGAGACCCGCTCGCACACCGCCTACTGGCTTGCGAGTCTCAAGGAAATGGGCACGCCCGATCTGTCGGTCACGGCCGACACGCCGCTGTACGCAGTGTTCAAGGACCAGAGCGGCGCGCGGACCTACCTCGCCTACAACGCGCGGAGTTCACCCATCAAGGTGACTTTCAGCACCGGGAAGTCCGTCGATGTCGCGCCGCGGTCACTGGTACGAAGCCGCTGAGGTGCCGGCGGCCAAACAGCCTGCGCCAACGCCCGGCTGCTGCCGGCAATCCTGATGTCGAAAGGAAACGGACGGATGTCAGTGCA
>JBAVJR010000455.1:0-1723 GCA_049687855.1 Steroidobacteraceae bacterium
GTCTACAAGCGCGCGCGCGTCTTCGACGGCTACGTCGACGCGATCAATGCGACCGACGGCAGCGGCGCCAACTGCCACATGTCGAGCCTCGCCGTCTGCGCACTGCTGACGCGGGTCGGCTACGCACCGGTCATGCAGATCTCCTGCCGCGACAAGAACCGCATCGCGATCCAGGGCGACATCCTCGGCGGCGCAGCCATGGGCGTCTGCAACGTGCTGTGCCTGACGGGCGACGGCGTGCAGGCGGGGGACCACCCGCAGGCCAAACCCGTGTTCGACCTCGATTCCACCTCGCTGCTCGGCATAGCCCGCGGACTGCGCGAGGATCACCGCTTCGAGAGCGGCCGCAAGATCACGTTTGCGCCACGCGTGCTGCTGGGCGCCGCGGAAAACCCCAACGTCTCGCCCGTCGAGCACCGCGCCGTCCGCCTCGCGAAGAAGATCGCGGCGGGCGCGCAGTTCGTGCAGACGCAGTACTGCTACGACATTCCCCTGCTGCGCCGCTTCATGACCGCCGTCGAGGATGCGGGCCTGCTCGAGCAGGTCTTCATCCTGATCGGCGTGGGGCCGCTGCGCACGGCCAAGGCCGGCGAGTGGATGCGCACCCACGTGCCGGGCATCCACATTCCCGACAGCGTCATCGCACGCATGAAGGGCGCCCAGGACCAGACCCGCGAAGGCCTCAACCTCTGCGTCGATCTCATCCAGGAGGTCCGCTCGATCAAGGGCGTGAGCGGCGTGCACGTGATGGCCTATCGCCAGGAAGAATCGGTGGCTGAAGTCATCGATCGCTCCGGCATCCTTGCAGGACGTACTCCCTGGTTCCCGGGCCGCGACACACAGATCAACGAAGACAGGAAACCTTCATGACCGACACCGTCATCAGCTCGGCGACGCGCGAAATCGTCATCGGCTTCAACCGACCCTTCGTCATCATCGGCGAACGCATCAACCCGACCGGCCGCAAGCTGCTCGCCGCTGAGATGGCCGCGGGCGACTTCAGTCGCGTGGAGGCCGATGCGCTCGCACAGGTGGCCGCCGGCGCGCACATGCTCGACGTGAATGCGGGCATCCCGCTGGCCGACGAGCCGGCCATTCTCGCGCGAGCTATCCAGCTGGTGCAGTCGATCACGGACGTGCCGCTCTCGATCGACTCGTCGATCGTCGCCGCGCTCGAGGCCGGCCTCGCCGTCTACAAGGGCAAGGCGCTCGTCAACTCCGTGACCGGTGAAGAAGACCGGCTCGAGACCGTGCTGCCGCTGGTGAAGAAGTACGGTGCCGCGGTCGTCGCGATCTCGAACGACGAGACCGGCATCTCCGAAGACCCGGACGTGCGTTACGAGGTCGCCAAGAAGATCGTGCACCGCGCGATGGACCATGGCATCCCCGCCTCCGACGTCGTCGTCGACCCGCTGGTGATGCCGATCGGCGCGATCAACCATGCCGGCGTGCAGGTCATGCGGCTCGTGAAGCGCCTGCGTGAGGAACTCAAGGTCAACACGACCTGTGGCGCCTCGAACATCAGCTTCGGTCTGCCTGCCCGCGACGGCATCAACAGCGGTTTCCTGACCATGGCGATTGCATCCGGCATGACGTCGGCGATCACGAACCCGCTGCATGGTGACATCGTGAAGGCCTGCATGGCCGCCGACGTGATGATGGGCAACGACCCCGACTGTGCCCGCTGGATCCGGCGCTTCCGCGAAGTGCCGCCCCCGGGCAC
>JBAVJR010000456.1:0-9201 GCA_049687855.1 Steroidobacteraceae bacterium
TCCGGTGCCTGCAACCCACTGCCAGCTGAGGTGGTTGCTGGCCAGGTCGCCATCGAGCAGGTGGCCGTAAAGCCAGTCGGCGCCGGCGCGCCAATGTACCTTGCGCAGGTGCACCACGTAGCTGGCCAGCCACATTCGCGCATGGTTGTGCAGCAGGCCTGTCGTGTACAGCGTGCGCACTGCCTCGTCGACCACCGGCGTTCCCGTGCAGCCCAGGCGGATGTCGGCCGGCAGCTCGTCCGCGTAGGCGTCATCGGGCAGCGGTCCCTCGTGCAGCGAGCGCAGGATGCCCTCGCCGCGGCACTGCCAGACATGGCGGAAGTAGGCGCGCCAGCCCAGTTCGAAGACGAACTTGTGCTGCATGTCCAGCGGGTGGCGCGCGGTGACGCCAGCCAGCACATCCGTCAGCGTGACGAAGCCATGCGTGATGTAGGGCGACAGCCCAGTCACCGCACCGTCGAGCGCGTTGCGCGTGCGAGTGTAGGCGGCCGGCCGCACGACGGCGATGCGGGCATGCGCGGCCGCGAGCGTGGGCGCGAAGGTCTCAGGCATGCCGACCGGACGCCATGGCGGCTGCGGCGCCGACCCCAGCGCCTGTGCCGATCTCCCCACGGCGGATAGCCGCCGCGCGTTCGCTAACCGCCTGCATCTGCCCCTCGGTCAGGCGTGCCACGTTCTTCACCTGCAGCGCCATACGCGGGTTCCTGACCAGCGCTGTTTCATGGCGCATCAGGAAGTCCCAGTACAGCGTGGTGAACGGGCAGGCGTTGTCGCCGCTGCGTTGAGCGGGGTCGTAACGGCAACCCTTGCAGTGCGGGCTCATGCGTTGGATGTACTTGCCGGTGGCGATGTAGGGCTTGCTGCCCATGACGCCGCCGTCCGCGTACTGGCTCATGCCAAGGGTGTTGGGCAGTTCGACCCATTCCACCGCATCGACATAGACCGCCAGGTACCAGGCGTGCACCTGCCTCGGGTTCACGCCCAGCAGCAGCGCAAAGAGGCCGGTGACCATCAGCCGCTGGATGTGGTTGGCGTAGCCATGTGTCAGCGTCTGCGCGAGCGCATCGCCCAGGCAGGCCATGTCCGTGGCACCGGTCCAGTACCACGCGGGCAGGTCCTCATGGGCGTCGAGAGCGTTGCGCTCCAGATACTCGGGCATCTGGGTCCAGTAGATGCCGCGCACGTACTCGCGCCAGCCGAGGATCTGGCGGATGAAGCCTTCCGCGCTCGACAGCGGTACGTTCCCGTCGAGGTAAGCCGCCTCGGCCGCAGCCACCACCTCGCGCGGGTTCAGCAGCTTCAAGTTGAGCGCAGCCGACAGGTGCGAGTGGTATAGCCACGCGTCGCCTGGCCACATCGCGTCCTGGTAGCGGCCGAACAGCGGCAGGCGCTCCTTGATGAAGGCGCGCATGGATTGCAGTGCCTGCGCGCGGGTCACCGGCCAGGCGAAGCTGTCCAGCTGGCCCGGGTGCGCGGCAAAGCGGGTGTTGACGAGCGCGATCACCTCGCGCGTGACGGCATCGGGAGTGAAGGTCGTGCGCGGCGGCACATCACCCGGGCCGGCAGCGCCGAAGGCCGCGCGGTTGTCGGCGTCGAAGTTCCACTGGCCGCCGGTGGGCTCGTCGCCGTCCATCAGCACGCCGTGGCGCTTGCGCTGCTCGCGATAGAAGTACTCCATCCGCAGGGACTTGCGGCCCTTGGTATGCGCAGCGAATTCGGGAACGCTGCAGAAGAAGTGGCGGTCTTCGCGCACGTCCAGCGGCAGGCCGTTAGCCTCGGCCACGGCCTTGATCGCCTGCAGGACGCGCCAGTCGCCCGGTATAGTCATCACGAGCCGGGCCGGCCGCAGGCGCTCGATGTCGGCTTGCAACTGCGCGCCCAGGCTACCGTCGTTGCCGGTCGCATCCAGTCGCGTGTAATGCAGCGGGCGGCCGGCGGCTTGCAGGGCCAGCGCGAAGTGCCGCATGGCCGCCAGGAACAGGGCCGTGCGCGGTTTGCTCGACCACACCTGGGTGGATTCTTCGGCCACCTCGGCCATCCACACAGCGTCGAAGCCCGCATCGAAGCCGTCGAACGCGGCGGCGTCGAGGTCGAGCTGGTCGCCGAGCACGACGATCAGATCGCGCAACTCAGCCACGCTGAGCCTTGGCACGCCGGCAAGCCTCGGAACAGTACTTCACGTCGGTCCAGTTCTTGGCCCAGCTGCGGCGCCAGCTCATGGGCAAGCCGCAGGCCACACACGGCTTGCTCGGCAAGGCGGCCTTGTTGCCGCGAAACGTGGCGCCACGCAGCGTCATCACGTCTCGAGCAGGCTGCGCAGCATCCAGGCCGTCTTCTCATGCACCTCGAGACGCTGCGTGAGCAGGTCGGCCGTCGGCTGGTCGTGGGCCTTTTCCACCAGGGGGAAGAGGCTGCGGGCCGTGCGCGCCGTGGCCTCCTGCGCCTCCACGAGATGGCGGACCATCTTCGTTGCCTTGGGTACTCCGTCGACCTCCTTGATTGACGCGAGCTTCACGAACTCCTTGTACGTGCCGGGTGCCGGATGGCCGAGCGCGCGGATGCGCTCGGCGATGATGTCGAGCGCATTCCACTGCTCGGTGTACTGGGCCATGAACATCAGGTGCAGGCTGTTGAACTGCGGGCCGGTGACGTTCCAATGGAAGTTGTGGGTCATCTGGTAGAGCGTGTAGCTGTCGGCGAGCAGGGCCGACAGTCCGCGTGCGATCCTCTCGCGCTCGGCGGCAGAAATCCCGATGTCGATCGAACCGTCAGCAGATCTTGTCTTGGACATGATGTGAATCCTTGGAACGGTGTTGAGACTTCAAAGTCAGGCGAATGCAGCGAGCGCCTTCAGCAATTTCCGTCGCTCGCCCGGAGTCTCGCGAGTGCCGGGCAATATGTGCTTCGCGTGCGGTCGACGATCGAGCCAGAACTCGCCACTGACCTTGCCGGCCTCCGTGGCTGCCGCCAGCCAGACGATGGTGTCGGCACCCTCTTCCGGAGTACGCAACACCCGCTCCGTGACTCGATGGAACTGCGGCAGCGCCGCTACCACCCCGGGGGTATCGGCCCAACCTGGGTGCATCGCGTTGACCACGATGCCATCGTCGGCCCAGCGACGCGCCCATTCCTCGGTCAGGATCATCAGGCCGCGTTTTGCGCGCGCATAGGCAACTGACCCGGAGTAGGTGCCTTTCCTGCTCTGCAGGTCGTCGACGTGGATCTTCTGGGAGTACATGCCGCCCGACAGCACGTTGACCACCCGCGCGACGCCATGCTGACCGGCCGCCTTCCTGAGCAACGGGCGCAGGTTCGAGCTCAGCAGGTACGGGCTCAGGAGCAACAGCGCAAAGCTCTTTTCGAGGCCCTCAGCCGTTTCCTCGCGAGGATTGATCAGCGCCCCGGCGTTGTTGACCAGCACGTCGATGGCCTTGCCCCGCTTCAGCAGGCGAGCGGCCAAGGCCCTGACGTCCTCGAGCACGCTGAGCTCGGCGATCTCGACGTGGATCCGCTTGTTGCCGAAACGACGCTCGAGGTCCTGCGCGACGCGTTTCGCCTTGCTCGCATCGCGCGCCACGAGCGTCAGCTCCGCTCCGCGCGCCGCCAGGGCCTCTGCGGTCGCGAGGCCCAACCCAGACGTCGCTCCCGTGATCACGATGTGGCGATCGCGCAGATACGCCGACACGGGGTTCCAGTGCCTGCGAGCCGACCTGTAGCCGAAGCGGGTGAAATCCAGCATGCCAGGCGCGACCAGCTTGTCGGCCAGCACTGAACCCCAGGTGGCACGCGGCGGGTCGAACCGGTCCTCGAGCGCCCGCTTCATGCCGGCCATGGCGCTCTTGCCGACACGCTCCATCACTCCCGGGAACGTCTTCGCCAGGCGGGCCAGTGGCGCAACGAAGTCGAAGGTGGCGACGTAGCGGACTCGCGTATCGTCGGCGGTCCGCTTGAAGAAGATCTCTTCCCGCGCCGTGAAGAGTTTCGAATCGACCGTCATGAGCAGGCGACGGTCCGGCTCCCACTCGACCACGGTGTAGCGCAGCGAAAAGCCTGCCTTCATGTCGATCCGGAACTGGCTGCCCACACCGAGCGGGCCTTCGGTCGTGCGCACGCCGCGCGCCACGGCCGGGTCCCATTCTTCGACGCGGGAGAACTCGGAGATGTAGGCAAACACTTCCCGAACCGGCCGCTGCACCTCGATGGTCTCGTCCAGCTGGGTCGTCCTGGTCATGCTCGTCTCGGGATGAGGGGAAGGCGGCCGGCGCGCCGAGAGTTTCGCTGCACCCGGGCGTATGGATGCATTGCGTGAAATCGTCATCCTTGCCATCCACCTGCTGGTCACCCTTTCGAAGCTACTTCGCCCCGGTGGCGTCCGCACCAGCTGCCGCCCACGCATCGTCGAGCGCTTCTGCCCGGCATGCAATCCCTGCCACGGCACTGTGCACCAGTGGGCTGTACAGCGGCAGGTGGGCGTACCAGTACAAGAGCCCCCAGAACCCGGCCGGGTGCCAGTAGGCACAGAGCTCGACCACGCGACGGTCGCCTCGCTCCCGGATGTTGAACTCCTGCAGGCCCGAGCCGGGCGCGCGCATCAACATCGACAGCGTCAGCCGCTCGTTGGGCTTCATGCCTAGCACGCGCCACCCGTCCACCACGTCGCCCATGCGCAGCGTGTCGGGATCGCGTCGGCCGGTGCGGAAACTCGGACCCCCGATCAGCCAGTCGAACGCGCGGCGCAGCCACCACAGCGGGCGATACGAGAAGAAATCGCCATCCTTGCCAAACTGCTGCAGCACCTTGAACAACGCCTCGCGGGAGGCGCGGGTCCCATGCTCGCCGCAGAACTTCTTCGCGTAAAACGAGTAGCGCGGGTTCCAGTCGCGGCAGGCGATGGACCCCTCGACCCAGCGTGCGGGCGTCTGGTGGTTCTTCTCCGCCTCCAGGGTCACGGCCACGGACTCGCGGAAGGAGAGCAGGCGCTGCGGCACCAGCTCGCGGATCTCGCGGTCGTCGCCGATGTAGTCGTGCGACAGTCCCTCGACCAGCGACATGGCCGTGGTCGGTGGCACGGAGGTGACGAAATACAGCCAGTAGCTGGAGAGTCTCGGCGTGAGCACGGGCACGGGAATCACGATCGGCTTCTTGCCGACGAATTGCCCGTAGATCTCCATGATCTCCTGGTAGGTGAGCACATCGGGCCCGGCGAGCTCGAGAACCCGGTTGCCTTCCAACGGCAGGTCCGCGGCAGCGATCATGTAGGTCAGCACGTTCTCGAGGGCGATCGGCGTCGAGTGCCGGCGCACCCACTTCGGCGTGATCATGAGCGGCAGGTGGTTGACGAGATCGCGGATGACCTCGAAGGCCGCCGAGCCGGGCCCGACGATCATCGCCGCCTGCAGCTCGATCACCTGGATCGAGCCCTCGCGCAGTGCGTCGCCGACGACCGCACGGCCCTCCATGTGCCGGGAGCGCTTCTCCTTCGGCATGATGCCGCCCAGGTAGACGATGCGTCGCACCCCTGCGGCCTCGCACGCCTTGCGCGCGTTCTCGGCCGCCCGACGCTCGACTGGCACGAAGTCGCCGCCGGTCCACATCATGTGCACGAGGTAGAAGACGACGTCTGCGCCCTCGAGCACCGGGCCGAGTGTCTCGGGTTGCAGCACGTCCGCCGACCAGCATTCGACGCCCGGCCATTCGCGGGCTTCGAGCACGGCGGCGCTGCGCGCGACCGCACGCACATGCCAGCCGTGGGCGGCCAGCGCCGGCGCCAGGTTCGAACCCATGTAGCCGCTCGCGCCGAGGACCACGGCGATCGGACTTCTTGAGAAGCTCGAGGGGCTGGAGTGGGCGTTGTCCATGAAGATCGGCCTGCGGATCCTTCAGTGCGTTCACTGCAGAGCGGCCATTTAAGATCAGCCACAAGCTGTGCGCCAGATGTCCGGACGTCAATCCATTCTTGTCGAGCTAGGACGTGAGGCGCAAGCTTGGGGCGTTACATGTCGGGTACGACGCTGCCGCTGTTCCCCAGGCAACGCGGTCGACAATGACCCGCAACCCGCAACTCAAGGAGACGATGGATGACACGTACTGCAACCCTGTCCGCCGAAGCTTTGGTCGCTTCCCTCAGGGCGATTGCCGACCATAGCTTCGACTCGATCATGATCACCCGTGCCGGCAAGGAATCGCCGATTCTCTACGTCAACAAGGCATTCACGGCCCTGACCGGCTACAGCGCCAGGAGCGTGATCGGAAAATCGCCGGTGCTGCTGCAGGGTGCGGCGACCGAAAGAGCCCCGCTCGATGCACTGCGTCGTTGCATGGAAAAGGGCAAGGTTTTCGAGGGTCGCGCCATCAACTACGACAGCAAGAAGAGGCCCTTCGTCATGCATTGGCGCGTGGTACCCGTCAAGCTGGCGAGAGGAAAGCCCGCGGAGTACTACATCGCCATTCAGCGTAGGGGCAACTCCGGGTGAGAGGTCTCAGGTTGTTGGGTCCGTGTGTCGGCCGCGGATGCAAAGCCTCCCGGCGGGGCTTCATGACCGTGCCCTGCACGGACGCGGCAGCCAGCGACCTCGACAAGGTGAGGGCCGACATCGCCAGCATCGAAGTGGAACTTGCCGCAACGCGGTCACAGCTCAACCAAGCGCTTGATGCACTGGGAGCATAGCAGTGGAGTCTCGCCATTCCGCGGTCGCAGAAGTGCGGACGGACATGGCAAAGGGCGGGATCGAATCCAGCACATCGCACCGGGCGAACGGGCACTGTGAGCAGCCGTACCCCCCACGGCCGTTCCGATTGGTCCCGATCAACCCAGGAGTGTTCCCATGTTTACATCGACTTCTTCCGTGCGTCTGCGCACTTTGCTGCCGCTTGCCGCGCTGCTATCCGGCGCACTGGCGTTCCAGGGAGCCAATGCCTATGAGGCCAAGGCGAAGGCGCCAGCCGACATCGTCGACACGGCCGTGGCGGCTGGCAGCTTCAACACGCTGGCCACTGCGCTCAAGGCCGCCGGTCTCGTCGAGACCCTGAAGGGCCCTGGTCCCTTCACCGTGTTCGCGCCGACGGACGAGGCGTTCGCCAAGCTGCCCGCCGGCACCCTCGAGTCGCTGCTGAAGCCTGAGAACAAGGCGAAGCTTGCCGGAATCCTCACGTACCACGTCGTGTCGGGTAAAGTGATGGCCGCGGACGTCGTGAAACTCACGAGCGCGAACACCGTCAACGGCCAGTCGGTCAAAATCGCTGTTGACAGCGGCAAGGTCAAGGTCGATGGAGCGAATGTCGTCAAGACGGACATTGGCGCGAGTAATGGCGTCATCCACGTGATCGATGCTGTGCTCCTGCCGAAGTAGCGTCCTGCCGGGCGCAGCCGCCCCCCCTAAGTGGGGGGCGGTGCTTTCGCCTGGAGCGCAGTCGGCGCAGAGGACATCGGCCACGAGCTTCGAATGCGCTTCAAGACCGCCGCCATGAGTATGGAGCACCGCGCGCCGTGAGACCTGCACGAAAGGTGCATCTGCTCCTGATCGTCGTTGGCAACGTGCTCACGGTGATCGGCTGCATCGGCTTGCTGCTCGCTGCGACCGGGCTCATGCCGGCGCGGTCTTTTGCGGTTGGAATTTCATCGGGCATCCGTGTGATCGGTTCGCTCGCCATAGCCGGGTGCCTGCTGAGCGCCATTGGCTACGGGATCGAAGAGTATTTCGAGAAGTAATACACCGGGAGGACTCGAATGTTCAGAAAATCGGACTACTTCATTCTCTTGGCCGTGATGATTTCGTTTGTCATCTCTGCCTATCTTTGGTTCGTCGCGCAGGACCGTGAGCAGGCGATCTTCACCGCGATCTGGATTCCGGCCATTTTCTGCTTCGGAATCTATTTCAAGCTGGCTGCCCTGATGGCGAGAAAGCAGTGATGGCTGTCGATCTTGTGTTCTGGGGCTTCGTCGTCTTCTTGCTGCTGGTCATCGGGCTGGTCCTGACCGTCCGCGAGTTCCGCACGCTCGAGTGAATCGGAGTCGCGGGGGCCACCAGTAAGCGCAGGAGCGAGGAGGCTGTCCGTGACCGGACGTCGACCCCTTGCTGGCGGGTCGGGGCGCATCCGTCGCCCGCTTGATGGATTGCTGGAACCCGGTCTCCGGCGGGGACCTCGACGGTCCGCTTCTCTGGACCACGACAGGCCGCATCGACGTTGCTTGCGCCGTGCGAATTCTCGCGCTTTGACGAGAATTCGTTCAGGCGCAGGCGATCAGGCGTTCGTTCCGGGGTCGATCTTGCCCCGGCGCCGTCCGCTTTCCCGTCCAACCCACCCTTCCAATCGCGGCGTACACTGAACGGGAAGCCGAATCGCAGCAACCAAGGAACCCACCATCGTGCACGCACCAGTAGCCGCGGCGTTCGCGGCAACCGTAGCAGTGCTCACGAGTTCAACCGCCATGGCCATCGAGGAACCCGGCTTCAAGGTGCTCGAGAAGGACGGCAGTTTCGAGCTCCGCGAGTACGCGCAGTACGTCGTCGCCGAAACACGCGTCGAGGCCGCCTTCGAAGACGCCGGCAGCATCGCCTTCCAGCGCTTGTTCAGCTACATCAGCGGCAACAACGTCGCGCGGCGGAAGATCGCGATGACGGCGCCGGTGACGCAGTCGCGCGGCGAGAAGATCGCAATGACGGCACCGGTCACGCAGGTCGCCGATGGCCGCGCCTTCCTGGTTGCCTTCACGCTGCCGGCCACCTACACGCTCGAGACTGCGCCGAGGCCGCTGGATCCCACCATCCAGATCCGCGCAGTCCCGGCGCAGCTCATCGCCTGCTGGCGCTACTCGGGACGCTGGACCGCAAGCAACTATCGTGACAACGAAGCGTTGCTGCGCGAGCGCATCAAGGCGTGGGGACTGATCGCTCGCGGCGAACCCGTGCTCGCACGCTACAACCCACCCTTCACGCCCTGGTTCATGCGTCGCAACGAAGTGCTGATACCGGTCGCCCGCAGACCTGCGCACTGACCGCTGCCAGATCCACGGATCGATGGCGTGGGGTTGCGCGCACGCTCCCCAACTTTGGCGCTGCGGATCCGGCTGCCTCCGCGTGCTCAAGGTCGCCGCGGACGCCTGAGCAGATCGTCTCGTGCCTAGCCGTCCCCGGCGCCGTGCGTAGTCTTCGGCCACGAAGACGAAGCTCAGGCGCCGTCGTGCAGCGGTCGATTCCGTGC
>JBAVJR010000457.1:0-7331 GCA_049687855.1 Steroidobacteraceae bacterium
GCACCGAGCCTGGTCGTGCGCGGTGCGCAGCTGCACAACCTGCGCAGGACGAAGGCGCGCTTTCCGCTCGGCCGACTCTCGGTCGTGACCGGGGTGTCGGGCTCGGGCAAGTCGACGCTGGCACGCGACGTGCTGCACGCGAACATGAGCGTTCGCGCGTCGAAGCGGAGCCGGCGCAAGGTGCCGCAGTGGGTCGGCTGCGATCGCATCGACGGAGCCGAGGCCATCGCCCGCGTGCTCGAGGTCGACCAGACGCCGATCGGCAAGACACCGCGGTCCTGCCCGGCAACCTACGTCGGCTTCTGGGACGACGTGCGCAAGCTGTTCGCCGGCACGACCGACGCGAAGGTCCGCGGCTACGGCCCCGCACGGTTCTCGTTCAATACCGCGGGCGGGCGTTGCGAGGCCTGCGAAGGCCAGGGCGTACGGACGATCGAGATGAGCTTCCTGCCGGACGTGAAGGTGCTCTGCGACGTCTGCGGCGGCCGGCGCTTCAACGCCGAGACGCTCGCCGTGGCGTGGCGCGACCGCAGCGTCGGTGACGTGCTCGCCATGAGCGTGGACGACGCCGTGGGCTTTTTCGAGGCGCATCCGAAGGTGCACTACGCACTCACGCTGCTGCAGGACGTCGGTCTCGGCTACCTGACCCTCGGTCAGCCCAGCCCGACGCTCTCGGGCGGCGAGGCTCAGCGCATCAAGCTCGTCACGGAGCTTGCGCGCCTGCGTCCGGGTCGCGAGGGCGCAGTGCAGACGCTCTACGTGCTCGACGAACCGACCGTCGGCCTGCACATGGCCGACGTCGAAAGACTGATCCGGGTGCTGCATCGACTGGTGGATGCCGGCAACACCGTCGTGGTCATCGAGCACAACCTCGACGTGATCGCGGAGGCTGACTGGGTCGTGGACCTCGGTCCCGAGGGTGGCTCGGGCGGCGGACGCGTCGTGGCGGAAGGCCCGCCCGAGAAGCTTGCGGCGGCGCCGCGCGCATCGCATACGTCGGCGGTGCTGTCGGAATTTCTCGCCGAGCGTGGGCCACGCTGACGACACGCGCCTCGTGGCGCTAGCCGCGCTCGTACGCGCGGCGCACTTCTTCAGCGAGGATCGCGATACCGGCCCGCACGCGCTCCGGCGGTTGCGCGTAGCTCAGGCGCAGGCACTCGTGCTGATGCGGGTCGTCCCGGCCGACGCCCGGGAAGAAATGATGTCCCGACAGCACCAGCACGTTGCGCCGCTTCAGTCGCCGATAGAGCTCCTCGCTCGGGATCGGCAGGCCCGGGAACCACAGCCACAGGAAGAACGCGCCTTCGGGCCGGTGAATTCGCAGCGGCAGGCCGGCACACGCCTTGCGCAGTGCCTGCACGGCCGCGGCACTGTGCGCCGCGTAGTGCGGTCGCAGGTGGTCACGGCAAAGAGCGGCAAGCTCGCCGCTGCGCAGCAACGGCTCGACGATGACCGGCCCGGTCGACGGCGGCGCGAGTGCGGCCGTCGCGTTGAACGCGGTCAGTGCCTCGATGACGGATTCATCCGCCACGACGATGCCGGTGCGCGCGGCCGGCAGTCCCAGCTTGGACAGGCTGAGGCACAGCACGACGTTGGGATTCCACAGCGAGTCGAGGTGCTCGTGCTGGATGCCGGGGAAGGGCAGGCCGTAGGCCGCGTCGATGATGAACGGCACCTTGTGTGCGCGGGCCAGTGCATCGAGGCGCTGCAACTCGTCCAGCGTGAGCACGTTGCCCGACGGATTGGTCGGGCGCGAAACGCAGAGCGCGCCGATGTCGGGAGGCACGTCGAGCCGGTCGAAGTCCACGAAGTACTTGAAGTACCCGTCATCGAGTTCGCGGATGCCTGCGGGTTGCGCGTGCAGCATTCCGGGCGTCAGGCCGACGTCGGCGTAGCCGATGTACTCCGGGGCAAGCGGCAGCAGGATGCGGGACAGTCCGCCGTCGGTGCGCTCGCCGGCGAACAGGTTGAACAGGAAGAAGAACGCCGACTGGCTGCCGCTGGTCAGTCCGACGTTGCCTGCCGTGACCGGCCAGCTGAACTCGTTCCACAGCGACTCCGCCACCGCCTCGCGAAACCCGAGATCACCTTCCGGTGCGGAATAGCCCGCGACGAACCGGCCGAACTGGGCAGGGTCCGCCGCGATCTCCATGAGCCGCCGCCGGTAGACGGCTTCTACCGGAGCGATGCGTGCGGGATTGCCGCCACCGAGCATGTGGATGTCGGCATCACCCCCACGCGCCATGGCGGAGCCCAGGTCCGCCATGAGTTCGAGCGCGCCCGTGGGCCGCGCCATGCGCTCGCCGAACCGCGTACCGAACGTCCTCATGTAGACTCGCCGCCTGCGTGAATTCGCGGCGCATCATACGGCAATCCTCATGGGCCGCATCCGGGCGATCATCTTCGATCTCGACAACACCCTTTGGGACGTACAGCCGGTCATCGTGCGCGCCGAACATGCGATGCACGACTTCCTGGCGCGCCACTATCCGCGGGTGACCGGGCGACACGACCTGCGCTCGATGCGCGACGTGCGTGCCCGCATGGCGACCGACCATCCGGCGATGCGGCACGACTTCACCTGGTTGCGCCTCGAGGCCCTGCGCCTGCACGCGCGCGAGGCCGGATACCCCGAGACGATGGCCGGGCACGCGTTCGAGGCGTTCTACCGGGCGCGCAACGAGGTGACGCTCTACGACGACGTGCGTCCCGCACTCGCGGGCCTGGCGCGCGACTATCGCCTGTTCGCACTCAGCAACGGCAATGCCGACCTCGCCCTGTGCGGCATCGGGCAGTACTTCGAGATGGGCCTGGCAGCGCGCGAGGCGGGGATGCTCAAGCCCGATCCGCGCATCTTCGGCATCCTGCTCGAGCGCGCCGGGCTCGGCACCCACGAAGTCGTGCACGTCGGCGACGATGCGGAGGCCGACGTCGAAGGCGCGCGCGCCGCGGGCGTGCTGCCGGTCTGGTTGAACCGCGCAGCCTGCGCATGGCCGCGCGAATCGGCGCCGCCGGAGTTCACCATTCGCGGGCTCGATGAGCTCGCTGCAGCGATCGCCGGCGCGGCTCAGGCCCGCGCGAGCACGTAGTCGAGCACCGCTGCCGCGTCATCGAGCGGCAGGCATGACAGATCGCCGCGCGCAGCGAAGGTCGCGTCGTCGTCGGTCGCCACCGCCAGGATGCCGGCGTCCTCGAATGCCAGCGGGGTCTGCCCGCAACAGCTGCGGTACACCTCGAGCCGCAGGTTCACCTCGCGCTTGAACCCCTCGACCAGAACCAGGTCGCAGGGCGCGAGCTGCGGCAGCAGTTCCGCCAGTGACGGTTCCGGCGCGCCACGATGCTCGTGCAGCAGTGCCCAGCGCTCGGCCGATGCCACCAGCACTTCATGCGCGCCAGCCTCGCGATGCAGGTGGCTGTCCTTGCCGGGGCGATCGATGTCGAACGAATGATGCGCGTGCTTGATCGTCGACACGCGCAGCCCGCGTTGCGAGGCGAGTCGCAGCAGCCGGGTGACCAGGTGCGTCTTGCCGGAGTTCTTGCGACCCACGATGCCGAAGACTTTCATGTTGCGCCGCCGTTGAACGATTCGTGCATGGTACCGATCCGTGCGCTGGATCGCAGAACACACGGCGTGCCCCTTGAATTGTCTGCGCGACTGCCGTTAGTTTCAGCCAGGTAGAACGAGGCTCGCGGCGACGCGATCTGTTAGCAGGCGCGATC
Source organism: Steroidobacteraceae bacterium (assembly GCA_049687855.1). Classification (GTDB taxonomy): domain Bacteria; phylum Pseudomonadota; class Gammaproteobacteria; order Steroidobacterales; family Steroidobacteraceae; genus RPQJ01. Next base: position 3,721 of record JBAVJR010000457.1, read on the forward strand.
GCTGGCTGCCAAAGGCAACGCAGAGGAACGCGGCATGACGGACGACCCGACGATCGACGTGCGCAACCTGCGGGAGTTCTTCCGCGATTCGGTCCATGCCGCGCTCGAGCGGCAACGGGTCGAGGTGGAGGACCACACCGAGCATTACGTCGTGAACCTGCTGACGATGTTCGCGCGATCGGAAGCGCTGTTCGACGGCGCGTCCGGCCGGCCGCAACTGAAGCCCCTCGCGCTGATGCTGGCAGAAGCGGCCGATGCGCCCACGCGCGAAGACCGGCTGCGCACGCTGCAGCGTCTGGGCGACGTCTCGCTGTTCATGGCCGGCTTCTTCGCCCAGAGCTTCGCGCGCAGGCTGGTCGACATCGACTATCACATCGCAATGGGTGGCCGCGCCTACGGCACGCTCGCCGATTCGTGTCGCACCGGAGCGCGCGGACGAGCGCTGGGCATCGTCTTCACGGAACTCGCACAGAAGTTCCAGCGGCTCGTCGACGCGCTGAACGACGTGAGCGAGATGGCGCACCGCCACGATCACCGCGACGTGCTGCGCCAGTACGAGATCTGGCTCAAGACCGGCAGCCCGCGTGCGCACGGCATCCTGCGCAGCCTCGGTGTCGAGCCGTCCGTCGTGCCGACCGGGCGCAGTCCCAACTGAGTCCGGCCCATGGCGTTGCTCGGGCAGATGCAGTCATTGCTGGCGGCGCTGTACGACGCGCCGGTCGAGTACGACGTGCACGACTACCTGATCACCGATCCGGCGCGCGCCGCGGCACTGCAGGAGTTGCCGTCACCGCCCGGGACGGACGAGCAGCTGCTCATCGCCGCAACGGACGACGGCATGGAACTGGGGTTGTACCTGGATGCAGCCGTGCTGGAGCGGCTTGGCCGGCGTTGTCCGCTCGTCGCGCTCGATGAATCCAACCTCGGCGACTTCTGCACGGCGCTCGAGGGGGTGAGCCATTTCCACTACGTGACCTGGAGCACCGGCTGCGACCGCAGCGTGTCGCTGCTCGAACTCGAGTTGCAGGCCGAGGTGGACAAGTACGCGAGCGCGCTCAGCCTGCTGCTGGAGCAGCGCGAGGGGCGCTTTCCGGGCGAACTGTTCCAGCGGCTGTTCGCAAGCTGCCGGCTGCTGCCGCACCTGACAGCCGCTGAGCGCGACCGTTATACGGAAGCCCACCGTTGTGCGGCGCGATTCTGCGAGCGGCTCGAGACGAGATTCCTGCGCAGGCGCCAGGCCCGCCCCGCCGCATTGCTCGCGGAGTTGCGGTCGTTCTATCGGCTGGGGAGCCACGCCAAGCTGCGGCACGCGCTGCACTTCGCGTGAGCGAGGGCAACCCGGGCAGTCACCCGGTCGGGTCGTCGGATCCTTCGGTCTTGCGTTTGGTCTCGATCCATTTCGAGAGTTCGCGCAGGTCCAGCTTCTTCACTCGCGCCGTCTTGCCGAGTGACCCGCTGTCGTAGGGGTTGTAGCCGACGTACAGGCCCGTCGGATTGTCCCGGACCGGATCCGTCCGTCCGTAGTCGTCGGCTACATCGAGTCCCGGTTCGACCAGGGCGCGCAGGCGCTCGATGGCGCCGGCGGTGTCGTCGGCCTGGAGGACTTCGTCGTTCGCCCATTGCCAGGTGATGTTGCCGCGGTCGTCTTCGACCAGGCGACCGGGCTCGTGCGGCTCCGTCGGGTCTGGCGGCGGTGCCGGGAGGTCCGGCGGCTTGCGAGTAGTTTCGTCGGCCATGAGGCTGCATTCTGTCATCTGACGAACGTCGACCGCGATGTTACAAAATGCGCAGGCCCGGCAGCGTGAAATTCATCACGTTCTGGATCGAACGGCCGCCTCTGCCTGCAGGCGGGTCTGGGCCCAGATCAGGCCCGTGATCGTCTTGGCGTCCCGCAGCCGGCCATCCGCCGCCAATGCCGCAGCCTCGGCCATGGGCACCCAGCGCCTTTCGAAGACCTCGTGCTGCTCGGGAGCCGCATCGCACGGCGCCAGGCCGCGGGCCAGGAACACGTGGATGACCTCCGTCAGCACGCCGGGCGAACTGAAGAACTGTCCCAATGGATCCCAGAGCCGGGCGGTCACTCCCGCCTCCTCGGCGAGTTCGCGCCTGGCGCACTCGAGCGGCGGCTCGCGCTTGTCGATCTTGCCGGCCGGCAGCTCCGTGATCCAGCCGCCTGCGGCATGCCGAAACTGGCGCAACAGGCAGACGCGCTCATCCGCGTCGACGGCGACCACCACGGCGCCGCCGGGATGGTGGGCTATCTCGAGTTCCGCGACCCTGCCGTTCGGCAGCTTGACGCGCTCGATGTTGAGCTTGAGGACCTTGCCCCGGTAAACGTTGCGAATCCTGCCAGTCATCCGAATCCCCGCGCCGCCGACCAGGCATTCTGCATTTGGTGCGGTGCACCATGCCAGCCCGCCGTGTGGTAGCGTTGCGGGACAGCGGCAGCGGATGCCTGCCGCGGGGAGCTGGGGATGACCACCACGACCACGATCCCGGACGCGCTGCGACGGCTGCGCACCACGTTTGCGACAGGCAAGACCCGCCCGGTCGAGTGGCGGCTGAAGCAGCTCAGCGAACTCGAACGGATGGTCCGCGAGCACGAGCCCGACTTCGCCGCGGCGCTGCAGGCGGACCTGCACAAGGGCAGTTTCGAGACGGCGCTCAGCGAGCTGGGTTTCGTCGCGAGCGAAGCGCAGTACGCGCGCAGGCACCTGCGCCGCTGGGCCAGGCCGAAGCGCGTGTCGACGCCCATGATGGCGCTCCCGGGCAGCAGCCACATCCAGCCCGAGCCCAAGGGCGTCGTGCTGATAATCGCCCCCTGGAATTACCCGCTGTCGATGGTCTGCGCGCCGCTGGTGGGCGCGATCGCCGCCGGCAATTGCGCCGTGCTGAAACCCTCCGAGATCACGAGCCACACGTCGGCCGCGCTCGCCAGGATCATTCCGCGCTACCTCGACAACGATGCGTTCGCAGTGATCGAGGGCGGCGTGGCCGAGACCACCGAGCTGCTCGAACACCACTACGACCACATTCTCTACACCGGCAACGAGCGCGTGGCGCGCATCGTCATGACCGCGGCCGCGCAGCACCTCACGCCGGTGACGCTGGAACTCGGCGGCAAGAGCCCGTGCCTGGTCGACAAGAGCGCCGACCTCGACGTTGCGGCGTCGCGCATCGCGTGGGGCAAGTTCATCAACGCGGGGCAGACCTGCGTCGCGCCCGACCACGTGCTGGTGCATCGGTCGGTGGCCGCGGAGTTCACGGACATCGTGGCGTCGAAGATCAAGCAGTTCTACGGCGACGACCCGAGCCAGAGCCCCGACTACTGCCGTATCGCAAGCGAGCGTCACACCGCGCGGTTTGCCAGGCTGCTCGAAGGGCAGAACATCCACACGGGCGGGCAGGTGGACGTGGCGCAGCGCTACGTCGCGCCGACGATCGTGCTCGATCCGGATCCCGCGTCCGAGCTGATGCAGGAAGAAATCTTCGGCCCGGTGCTGCCGATCATCACGGTTGACGAGATGCACCACGCGATCAAGTTCGTCGCCGAACGCCCCAAGCCGCTCGCCCTGTACCTCTTCACCAGGAGCAAGGCGCTCGAAGATGCC
>JBAVJR010000458.1:0-2357 GCA_049687855.1 Steroidobacteraceae bacterium
TGCCCGACCGCGGCGCTCAGCGAGAAGCCGCTCGCGATCATGGGCCGGCCGGAGAAGGCCGTCACGACCACCTGTGCCTACTGCGGCGTCGGCTGCTCGTTCGAAGCCGAGGTCAAGGGTGAGCAAGTGGTGCGCATGGTGCCGAGCCGTGACGGCAAGGCCAACCGTGGGCACGCCTGCGTCAAGGGCCGGTTCGCTTACGGCTACGCCACCCATGCAGATCGCATCACCACGCCGATGATCCGCAAGCAGATCACCGACCCGTGGCAGCCCGTCAGCTGGGACGAGGCGTTCGAGTACGCCGCAGCCGAATTCCGCCGCATCCAGGGCCAGTACGGACGCGAGTCCGTTGGCGGCATCACCTCCTCCCGCTGCACCAACGAGGAATCGTTCCTGGTGCAGAAGCTCGTGCGCGCGGCACTGGGTACGAACAATGTCGACACGTGCGCGCGCGTGTGCCACTCCCCCACCGGCTACGGCCTCAAGCACACGCTCGGCGAATCGGCGGGTACGCAGGCGTTCGACTCGGTGATGAAGAGCGACGTGATCTTCGTCATCGGCGCCAACCCGACCGACGGCCATCCGGTGTTCGCATCACGCATGAAGCGGCGGCTGCGCGAGGGCGCGAAACTGATCGTCGCCGATCCGCGTGCCATCGACCTCGTGCACTCGCCGCACGTCGAGGCGGATTTCCACCTGCCGCTGCGCCCCGGCACCAACGTCGCGCTGATCAACTCGATCGCGCACGTCGTCGTCACGGAGGGCCTCGTCAACGAGGCTTACGTCGCCGAACGCTGCGAGCCCGCTCCGTTCCAGAAGTGGCGCGACTTCGTGTCCCTGCCGAAAAACTCGCCCGAAGCGCTCGCCGAAGTCACTGGCGTCCCGGCTGAGCTCGTACGCGGGGCCGCCCGCCTCTACGCCACCGGCGGCAACGGGGCGATCTATTACGGGCTCGGCGTGACCGAGCACAGCCAGGGCAGCACCATGGTGCTCGGCATCGCCAACCTCGCGATGGCCACGGGCAACATCGGCCGCGAAGGCGTGGGTGTGAATCCGCTGCGCGGCCAGAACAACGTGCAGGGTTCGTGCGACATGGGTTCGTTCCCGCACGAACTCGCCGGTTACCGGCACGTGTCGGACGCCACGACGCGTGCCCTGTTCGGCGCCGAATGGGGCGTGCAGATCGAGCCCGAGCCGGGCCTGCGCATCCCGAACATGTTCGAAGCCGCGCTCGACGGCAGTTTCAAGGCGCTGTACGTGCAGGGCGAGGACATGGCGCAGTCCGACCCGAACACCCAGCACGTGACGGCCGCGCTCTCCGCGCTCGAATGCCTCGTCGTGCAGGACCTGTTCCTGAACGAAACGGCGAAGTACGCGCACGTGTTCTTCCCGGGCTCGTCGTTCCTCGAAAAGGACGGCACCTTCACCAACGCGGAGCGCCGCATCTCGCGCGTGCGCAAGGTGATGCAGCCGCTCGCCGGGCTGGCCGACTGGGAGGCAACCGTTGGCTTCGCGCGCGCGCTGGGTTACGAGATGAACTACTCGCACCCGTCCGAGATCATGGACGAGATCGCGCGCCTGACTCCCACGTTCACCGGCGTCTCCTACGAGAAGCTCGACCGCCTCGGCAGCATCCAGTGGCCCTGCAACGACGCGGCTCCCGACGGCACACCGACGATGCACATCGGCCAGTTCGTCCGCGGCAAGGGCCGTTTCTACGTCACCGAGTACGTGCCGACCAGCGAGCGCGTCAACGTGCGCTTCCCGTTGATCCTGACGACGGGCCGCGTGCTCACGCAGTACAACGTGGGCGCACAGACGCGTCGCACGGCCAACAGCCAGTGGTACGAGGAAGACGTTCTCGAGATCCACCCGCAGGACGCGGAGGATCGCGGTATTGGCACCGGCGACTGGGTCGGCATCACGAGCCGCGCGGGCGAGACCGTGCTGCGGGCCGTGGTCACGGAGCGTGTGCAGCCGGGCGTGGTCTACACCACGTTCCACTTCCCGGATTCTGGCGCCAACGTCATCACCACCGAGAATTCGGACTGGGCGACCAACTGCCCCGAGTACAAGGTGACGGCCGTGCAGGCGGTCAAGGTGCAACGGCCGTCCGACTGGCAGCGCCGCTTCCGCGAGCAGAACGAGCAGCAGCTGGGCCTGTTACGGGGCGCGACGGCTGCGGCGCGCTCACGGCAATGATGCGGGATCGCGCGCGATGAACGTCGCAAGCCTGGTGACGATGGCCAACCAGATCGCCGATTTCTTCGTCTCGGAGGCTGGCGCAGACGCGGCCCCGAAAGAGATCGCTGCGCACATCACCAAGTTCTGGGACCCGCGCATGCGCACGCAGATCA
>JBAVJR010000459.1:0-2291 GCA_049687855.1 Steroidobacteraceae bacterium
GCAAATCCGCCACGCTCACCGACCCGATCTCCTCGAGCGCCTTGGGCGCCCCGATCACGAATCCCTGCGCGTAGTCGACGCCGATCTCGCGCAGGTTCTGCAGCGCCGACTCGCTTTCGACCGACTCGGCCACCACGATCTTGCCCATCACGTGCCCGATCTCCTTGATCGAGCGGACCATGGCGTAGTCGACGCGGTCCTGCGACATGTTGCCGATGAACATGCCGTCGATCTTCAGGTAATCGACGCCCAGCGCCTTGAGGTAGGCGAACGAGGACACGCCGCTGCCGAAGTCGTCGAGCGCGAAGGAGCACCCGATGCGCCGCAACGCCGTGATCAGCGCATTGGCCTTGCCGAGGTTGCCGATCGCGATGTTCTCGGCGGTCTCGAAGCCCACGCACCGCGGATCCACGCCGCTCGCCGCGAGGCTCTGGCGGATGAACTCGCCCGTCGCCGGATCGGCGACGCTGTCGCGCGAGAGGTTGATGAAGATGCGCGCGATGCGCTGGAAAACCTCGGCGTGCGTCCGCGCCCATTCGATCGCCGTCGCGATCACCCAGCGGTCGTAGCGGACCGACAGGTTGTAGCGCTCCACGGCCGGCAGGAAGGCGCCTGGCGGCACGACGCGGCCGGACTCGTCGCGCATGCGCAGCAACAGTTCGTAATGGGGCAGGCGTGGCGCGACGCCGGGCGGCTGGCTCAGCGGACGGATTTCCTGGGCTTCGAGGAACAGCCGATTCTCGACCAGCGCCCGCTTGGCGCGCGCCACCCAATCCATTTCACCGGATCGCCGCTCGACCAGCAGCGCGTCTTCCTCGTACACGGCCACCCGGTGACGACCGGCGTCCTTGGCGGCGTAGCAGGCGGAGTCGGCCGCATTCATCACCTGCGTCAGGCGCTTGAAGTGCGCGTCGATCGCGACGAGGCCGATGCTGACGCCGAGCGAGAACTTGTTGGTGCCCCAGATGAACTCGAATTCGTCGACGGTCTTAAGCAGGTTGGCGGCTATCTGCTGGGCGTCCGCGGGCTTGCAGTTGTGCAGCAGCACGCCGAATTCGTCGCCGCCGAGGCGCGCGACGACGTCGTTCGCGCGAACCCGCTGCTGCAGCACTTCACCGAGCTGGCGCAACAACTCGTCGCCGGCGACGTGGCCGCTGGTGTCGTTCACGGTCTTGAAGCGGTCGAGATCGAGGTAGAGCATCGCGTGCTCCGCCCCCGTCGCCTGCGACATCTCGAGCGCGCGCTGCAGCCGCAGCTCGAATTCACGGCGGTTGGTGAGGCCCGTCAGGGCGTCGTGGCTCGCTTCGTACGACAGCTGCTGTGAAAGTTCGTGGGAGGCCGTGATGTCGGTCACGGTGCCCTCGTAGAACAGCGTGCGGCCGTCCGCATCGCTCACGGCACGGGAATTCTCCAGGACGACGACCTTCGAGCCGTCCTTGCGCTTCAACACGAGTTCGGCGTTGCGGACCTCGCCGGTCTCCTGCATCGCCTTGGTCCAGTTGCTGCGATGCTCCGAGTCCATGTAGATGTCGCGGGCGACGTCGAGTTCGAGCAGCTCGTCCTCGGAGTCGTAGCCCAGCATGCGCACGAGCGCCGGATTCGCCGCCATGAACTTGCCATCCGCGGTCGTCTGGAACACGCCGGCCGTGACGTTCTGGAACAGTTCGCGGTAGCGCTGTTCCGACGCCTTCAGCGCCAGCATCGTGTGCGTGCGCTCAGTCGCGTACCGCAGCACGCGCTCGACCAGCGCCGCACCGAGATTGTCGCGCTGCAGGGAATCGAGCGCACCGCGCGCAATGGCGTCGGCACCGATTTCTTCTTCGCCCGCGCCGAGGAGGACCACGATCGGCACGTCCGCTGCTTTCGGCTGGAGGCGGAGGAAGGTCGTGAGACCCTCGCTGTCGGGCAGCGTCAATTCCAGCAGGATCGCATCGACGCGGCCGTGCTTGACGCGGTTGAGCGCCTCCGCGAGCGACGACGCCACCTCGAGCCGGTACGGCTGGCCGCGGATGGCGGCCAGTGCTGCGGCAACATGCGCCTTGTCGGCAGGCCGGGCGCTGATGAGCAGGACCGTGGCAGTTGACATGATGTCGCGAGTATACGACCCGCACGGGCGCTGGAACTGTGACTTCCGGCCGCGTTGCAGCGGCGGCCGGCACCCCGAAGTGAGAACCGGCGCCTAGAACGGCAGCTTCTCGCGGAAGTCCGCAGACCGGATGACGAGCACGTCACATGGCAGCCGATCGAGGACGCGCTCGGCCGTGCTGCCGACGAACACCTCGCGCAGACGG
>JBAVJR010000460.1:0-8713 GCA_049687855.1 Steroidobacteraceae bacterium
CTCCATGCCAGCGAGTCATCGACGGCCGACATGGCCGCACTCGAAAAGGCCGTCGCCGGCGCGCAGCGCACTGACGCGAACCGCGCACGCGACCAGTACCGCCACCCCGTGGAGACGCTGAGCTTCATCGGCGTCAAGCCGACGGACACGGTCGTCGAGCTTTGGCCGGGCGGCGGCTGGTACACCGAGATCCTCGCGCCCTACCTCGCCGGGAAGGGCAGGCTGATTGCAGCCGCACCGGCAGGCAAGGGTGCGGAGTCGATGGCCAGGCGGTTCGATGCCAACCCGGCGCTCTTCGGCAAGGTCGAGCGCGCCAACTTCCCGACCGTGCTCGGCGGCACCGGCGTCGCGCCGGGCACCGCCGACGTCGTGCTCACGTTCCGCAACGTGCACAACTGGAAGATGGGTTACATGCAGGCGGAGAAGACCGACTACAGCGACGCCGCGTTCCGCGAAATCTTCGCCATGCTCAGGCCGGGCGGCGTCCTTGGCATCGAGGATCATCGCCTGCCTGAATCCGCTGGCGCAGAACGTGAACGCGAGAGCGGCTACATCAAGGTCTCGACCGTGCGCGCGCTCGCGGAGCAGGCCGGATTCAAGTTTGATGGGGCGTCCGAGGTCAACGCCAACCCGAAGGACACGACCGAATGGCAGGAAGGCGTGTGGACCTTGCCGCCGACTTTCGCCCTGGGCGACCAGGACAAGGCGAAATACGCGGCCATCGGCGAAAGCGACCGCATGACGCTCCGGTTCGTGAAGCCGAAGCGCTGACCAGACGACGAACTCCCGGCAACCGGCAACCTCCCAGGAGCCCCCATGATCACACTGACCGTCAATGGCACCCGTCGTACCTTCGACGGCGATCCCACCATGCCACTGCTCTGGTTCCTGCGTGACGAACTCGCGCTGACCGGGACCAAGTACGGCTGCGGCGTCGCACAATGCGGCACCTGCACGGTGCACGTAGCCGGGAAACCCGTCCGCGCCTGCCGGACGCTGATGTCCGAGCTCCAGGACGCGACGGTCACCACGATCGAAGGCCTGCACCCGACCGGCGAGCACCCGCTGCAGGTCGCCTGGCGCGAGATCGACGTGCCGCAGTGCGGGTTCTGCCAGCCCGGCCAGATCATGCAGGCCGCCGGTCTGCTGCAGCGCAAGCCGAAGCCCACCGACGAGGACATCGACGCGGCGATGAACGGCCACATCTGCCGCTGCGGCACCTATCCACGCATTCGTGCGGCGATCAAGGCCGCCGCGGAGAAAAGCTCATGAGCGCGAACGAGTTCCTGCCGTGGGTGCGTCGTGCAGTCGCGCCCCAGGCCCCGGCTGACGAACCCACTCCACTCGATGCAACCCGGGAGAGCACCGACCAGCCGCAGGACCTGCAGCGCCGCACCTTGATCCAGCTGCTCGGGCTCGGCGGTCTCGTCATCGCATTCGGGGCCGGAGGTGTGCGTCGCCTCGAGGCCGCCGAGCTTGCCGCAGGCGCCGCTGCCGACCCATGGTCGCCGCATGTCTACGTGCGGGTCGCCGACGACGGCATCGTCACGATCGTCTGCCACCGTTCGGAGATGGGCCAGGGCATCCGCACCACCATGCCGATGATCATCGCGGACGAGATGGAAGCCGACTGGGCCAGGTGCCGCGTCGAGCAGGCGGTGGGCGACCCGAAATACGGCTCGCAGAACACCGACGGCTCCACGAGCATTCGCGATTTCCTGCAGAAATACCGTGAGGCCGGCGCGACAACGCGTGCGCTGCTGGAAGCGGCGGCGGCCAAGGAATGGAACGTCGACGCAGCCGACGTGTTCGCCCGGCAGCACGAGGTCGTGCACCGCCCGACCGGCCGCACGAAGTCGTTCGGTGCGCTCGTCAAGACCGCACGCACCGTCGCGATGCCCGCGCCAGGGAGCGTGCGTATCAAGCGCCCCGAGGAGCGGCGCTGGCAGGGCAAGAAGATGCCGTCAATCGACCTCATGCCGATGACCACCGGCACGGCCGTCTACGGCGCCGACCTGACTCTGCCCGGCATGAAGTTCGCCGCAATCGCGCGTCCGCCGGTCTGGGGCGGCAAGGCCATGGCGGTCGACGACACCGAGGCGCGCAAGGTGCCCGGCGTCGAACGCATCGTGCGCATCCCGGAGACACCGATCCCCGGTGCTTTCCTCCCGCTCGGCGGCATTGCCGTGATTGCCAGGAACACCTGGGCGGCATTCCGCGGGCGCGACGCGCTCAAGATCACCTGGGACGCGGGCCCGAACGGTTCGCACGATTCGAAGACGTACCAGGCCGTGCTCGAGGCGAGCATCCGCGCGCCCGGCAAGCCGGGCCGCACGAATGGCGACGTCGCAGCGGCCCTTGCGGCCGCGCAGCGCAAGGTCAGCGCCGAGTACCACATCCCGTACCTGTCGCACGCGCAGATGGAGCCGATGGCGGCGATCGCACGCGTGCGGGACGGCAAGGTCGAAGCCTGGGCGCCGACGCAGTCCCCGAACGACGCGCGCAACACGATCGCCGATTACCTCAAGGTCGACAAGGCCAGCGTCACGGTGAACGTGACGCTGCTCGGCGGCGCATTCGGCCGCAAGTCCAAGCCGGACTTCATCTGCGAGGCAGCCTACCTCGCGCGCGAGACCGGCGCCCCGGTGCGCGTGCAGTGGAGTCGCGAGGACGACCTGCGTCACTCCTACTACCACTCCGTCGCTGCGCACCGTTTCGAGGCCGCGCTGGATGACGCGGGCAAGGTCACGGCCTGGCTGCATCGTTCGGCGTACCCATCGATCAGCGCGACCTTCGCGCCGAACCTGGCCGGCCCCACGCCGGACGAACTGACCAACGGCGCCAGCGACGTGCCGTGGGACGTGCCGAACATGAGCGTCGAAGTCTGCCCCGCCGTGGCGCACGCGCGGATCGGCTGGTACCGCAGCGTGAACGCGATCCATCACGGATTCGCGATCGGTTCGTTCGTCGACGAACTCGCGCGCGCGGCCGGCAAGGACCCGGCGGCCTTCCTGCTCGAACTCATCGGCCCGGATCGCAAGGTCGACCTGTCCAAGGCCGGACTGGTCGATTCGGGCGAAACCTATTACGGAGTGCCGTGGGCGGAGCAACCGCTCGATACGGCCCGCGCGCGCCGCGTGGTCGAGTCGGTGCAGCAGCGCAGCGGCTGGGACACGCCGCTCCCGCGCGGCCGCGGTCGCGGCATCGCGGTGCATCGCAGCTTCCTGTCGTACGTTGCAATGGTCGTCGAGGTCGAGGTGAAGCCGGACGGAACGGTGCTCGTGCCGCGCGCGACCGTCGCAGTCGATGCCGGCTTCGTCGCGAACCCCGACCGTGTGAAGGCACAGATGGAGGGGGCGCTCATCATGGGTATGAGCAACACGCTCTACAGCGGGATCACCTTCGCCGAGGGCAAGGTGGAGCAGTCGAACTATGACGACTACCGCGTCGCTCGCATGCGGGCGTCACCGCACGTCGTGGACGTGCACGTGGTCGAGAGCGAGGGATCGCCGGGTGGCATCGGCGAGCCGGGCGTCCCGCCTGCGGGTGCCGCGATCGCGAATGCGATTTTCGCGGCGACCGGTGTACGAGTGCGCGAATTGCCGGTGGCACGCCAGCTCGAAGGCTGGGAGACCAGGGCGGGCGACAAGGGACGCGCCGTAGCGGGGTGAAACGCGATCACGGCCTCGCGCCATCCAGCCACGGGTCGAACCGCGCGAACTGCGGCCGGAAGTAGGCAATGACGCGCCCGTGCCGCGGCGCGACGGCCCCGTCGGCCCACGGTGCCATGCCGTGCAGCAGGTGGCGGTGAAAGAGAATCGCCTCGCCTGGGTGCGCCTCGATGACCACGCGGCGGCAGGCACTGAAGACAGCCCGGCGTGCCTCGGCATAGATCGCAGTGAGATCTATGTCGCGCCAGGTGTCGGGACCGTGACCGGCGAAAGCCTGCTGGAAAGCGGAGCGCATGACCAGGTGTGAGCCCTCCCACAGCACGGGCGGCGAGGCACCGCCCTCGCCCACCGCCAACGGCAGGCCGAGGATGTAGGCGTGTGGTTCGCGCAGGAAGCGCCTCTTCGCGGGACCCTCGGCCAGCAGGCCGTCGACGTGCGCGGCGTCGCGCTCGCGGCGAAAACGGAACCCGCTTTCACTCTCCCCGGGCATCGGTTGCGGATACCCGGGATAACACACCGAGACCTGCGCCCGGTGAAGCGGCAGATGCCCGCAGCCCAGCACCCCGGCGATGAAATTCGACGCAGCGCCGGTGAGCGGCGGGCCGGCACCCACTCGGCCACTCGCGTCGTTGGGCAGGGCGTCGACACCCACGAACCAGGTTCCGCCGCAGCGCAGCCATCGGGCGTTCACGGGATCATCAGCGGCCGCGCAGGCGGCCGGCAGCGCCGCGGCAGCCCACGCCCGCACGGCCGGATCCAGCGCGAAACGCAGCCATCCGCGGGCAAAGAATTCGTCGGCCATGTGGGCTGCAGCGTCCGTGACCACGGGTGACTGGACCAATCTCTTACATTGTCGTCATGAGCGTATCGCCTGGTGACCGTCAGCCAGCGAACCTGGCGGGCCGATAGGGCGCGAGGAGATCGATCTCCACACCTTCCAGGAGTTCCATGGCGGCCAACTCGCCCACCAGCGGCCCGAGCGTTACGCCGCTGTGCATGACGGCGACGTACAGCTGTGGAGACTGCGGCGCGTAGCCGATGATCGGATAGTCGTCCTGTGGCACTGGCCGCCAGCAAAGCGAAACTCTCTCGATCGGCACGTCGGCCAGCGCTGGAAGGTAGCGCGCGGCCTGTAGACGGATGCGCTGCCCGTGCAATTCGGAAAAGTCAGGCCCGGGGAAATCCGCAGGCTGCGACGCCAGCTGCTGATGCGGCTCCGAGGCGGGTGGACCATAGTCGTCGCCCATCAGGACACGCCCATCGGCCTGCTGGTGGAAATGCGAATCCTCGGCGACCAGCACACCCTGCACCAAGGGCGGCTGCGGCGTACTGCGCACCACGATGCCGGGCGATGGCTTGAGCGGCGCGCGCACCTGGGCCATCGCCGCCAGCTGCGGGGTATCCACGCCGCAGGCGAGCACGACGCGCTCGGCATGAAACTCTCCCTGCGTCGTCTGGAGCGTGACCCCGCGCGCTCCCTTGAGCGCAATGCCCTTGACCTCGCAGGGATACAAGATGGCGGCACCCGCCGCCTGCGCGCGGCGCAGCAGCACGCGCGTGGCCGCAGCAGAGTCGACACTGCCTTCGTGTTCGGAGAACGTCGCGACCAGGGTCTTGCCCGGCGTCGCCCGCGGTTCGTGGCGTGCGAACTCGGCCTGGTCGACGAACCGGATCGGGTAGCCCCAGGTCTGCTGCTGGCGCGCCAGGCGGCGCAGTTCCGCGGCCCGCTCCTCGTTCGCGTACCACTCGAGCGTGCCGCCCCAGCGCACCGGCAGTTCGGCGCCGATCTCCCGCTGCAGGTCGTGAAACGCGTGGACACCGAGCCGGTTCAGTGCGTGATAGTGGCGCGGCTGCTTCGAGACGTTGGCGTTGATCCAGGCGAAGGACTTGCCCGTGGCGCCGGCGGCAGGGTGCGACTTTTCGAGGAGCGTGACGCGCGCGCCGCGCCGCGCCAACTGGTAGCAGATTGAAGCCCCGACGATGCCGCCCCCGACGACGATGACGTGATCCGCCGAACGTGCCAGGGCACGAACGCCGTTCATTCCGCCGAGCAGGAGTCCTGCACCGAGCTGAAGCAACTGCCTGCGTTTCATCGTGCGACCCGCGACCGGATTTGCTGGTAAGTCCGCGCCGGCTTCATACTCCACGGCGCGGCTCCGGATGGCAACTTTGCAGTGCGATCCACGAGAAATCGTTGGTCCTGCCGCGTGTTCCGGCTGGCCCGGGTTCTCGACTGCAGGCATGGACATGAAGCAATGATTGATGCGACCAGGACTTGCTTGCGTCTGGCCGCACTGTTGCTCGCACTCGCGGCCTGGGGCACCCAGGCCGCCGAGCCGTCGGCGCCCCGCTACGGCATGGACCTGCAGGAGGCCTGGATCAAGCTGCCCGACGGCGTGCGCCTAGCGGCGGATCTCTACGTTCCCACCGGCGCGCCTGCGGGCACGAAGTTTCCGGTATTGCTCGAATACCTCCCCTATCGCAAGACCGAGGGACGCGGGCGCAACTGGCCGCTCTACTCATACTTCGTGCAGCGCGGTTACGTGGTTGCGCGAGTGGACATTCGCGGCACCGGCAACAGTGAAGGCACGCTCGTGCCTTACGAATATTCCGACATCGAACTCGACGACGGCGAAGACGTCATTGCCTGGCTCGCACAACAGCCGTGGTCGACCGGCGCGGTGGGCATGTTCGGAATCTCGTGGGGCGGGTTCAATTCCATCCAGATGGCCGGACGGAATCCCGCGGCGCTGAAGGCTTTCATCGCGGTGGATGCCACCGACGACCTCTACCAGGAAGACGTCCACTACATGGACGGCATCATGCATGTCGATTCCTGGGAGATGAGCCAGGACCTGGACAACGCACGTCCCGGCGCGCCGGGGTACGTGATGGACGAAGCCTACTTCAGGGACCGCTTCGACACGCCACCGTGGATGCTGACCTGGAAGCGCGAGCAGCGCGACGGGCCGTTCTGGGACCGCGCTTCGTGGCGCGACCGCGAGCAGCAGATCACGGTGCCGGGGTTTCACATCGGCGGCTGGTACGACGGTTACCGCGACGTAATCCCGCGCATGCTCGAGCACGCCGGCGGGCCGGTGAAGGCCATGATCGGCCCCTGGTCACATGCCTTTCCGCACGATCCATACCCGAAGCCCGGCATGGAGTGGCGCCATGAGGCCGTGCGCTGGTTCGATCACTGGCTGAAGGGTGTCGACAGCGGAATCATGCGCGAGCCGCGCTTCGCCGTGTACGTGCGCGACTGGCATCCCCCGGGGCCGTACCTCGACACCGCGCCGGGCCGCTGGCGCTGGGAGGATGGCTGGCCGATCGCGCGCATCCGGGACCGGACGCTGCACCTGCGGAACGATCACACGCTGGGCCTCGCCGACGACCAGCGCACGACGCACAGGTTGCGCTACATGGCTGGCACGGGCATCGAGGCCGGCGGCCCTGTGATGTGGTGGGGCGACGTCGCCCACGACCAGCGGCCCACGGACGCCTTCAGCCTGGTCTACGACTCCGCGCCGCTGACGGAAGACCTCGAGATCCTTGGACTGCCGCGTGCGCAGCTGCGCGTGAGCGCAGACGCTCCGCGCGCCAACTGGTTCGCAAGAATCTCGGATGTCGCGCCCGACGGCGCCGTGACGCAGGTGGCGGGCGCCGGTTTCAATGGCAACCATCGGCAGTCCGCGCGCACCCCCGAGCTGCTGACGCCCGGCGAGGAGTTCCTGCTGGACATCGAGATGCACTTCACTTCATGGGTGTTCCCGCAAGGACACCGCATCCGCGTGGCGGTGAACAACGCGCAATGGCCGATGCTGTGGCCGTCGCCGCACCCGATGACGACGACGCTCGCGATCGGCGGACCAGACGGCGCGCGCGTCGTGTTGCCCGTGGTGCCACAATCGACGCGCCCGGCTCCGAGCTTCCTGCCGCCGGAGGCGAGTCCGCACCTGCCGGGTTTCGAGCCGCTCGACACCGGCACACCCTCTGGCTACGGCGAGATCTCCGAGGTGAAGCGCAACCCGCAGACGGGCGCAGTCACCGCGGTCGCGACCAACACCGGCAGCCAGCGCCACCCGTGGGGCATCGAGCGCTACGAAGAACGCATCGAACACAGCACCTCGGACGCGCACCCCGAGCACACCTCCATGACCGGCACTCACCGCATGGAGGTTGACCTGCCCAACCGCAAGCTCAAGTGGGAGGCAGAGCTGGTCTTCCGCAGTGACCTCGAGGCCTACTACTACGAGTATGAGCGGCGCGTCTACGAGAACGGCAAGCTGCTGCGGGAGAAGCGCTGGACGCAGCGCTTTCCGCGCGATCCCTGAAACGGCTGGCCTGGCCGTTAAGCGCAGGTAGACCACGCCCCGGCCAGCGGCAGACCACCCGATGGCTTACGTCTCGCTGCCGGCCGCGAGGGCCGCCCGGGACCGGGCCAGCAATTCCCGCACCTCGTCGTCTTCGGTCTGGTCGAAGCGCTCGTACCACTGGCCGACTGCGCTGAAGAACGGCGGGGCCTGCAGGCACACGACCTCGTCAGCCACGGCAGCGATGCGCTCGCGGGCCTCGACCGACGTGACGGGGACCGCCACCACGATGCGTTCCGCATCCAGGCTGCGCAGGGCACGCACGGCGGCTTCCATCGTCGCGCCGGTGGCGAGCCCGTCGTCCACCACGATTCCCGTGCGACCGCGCATCTGCAGCGCGGGCCGGTCGCCGCGGTAGGACTTTTCGCGCCGGGCCAGTTCCTGCAGTTCGCGCGCCTTGACCTGCTCGACCGCGTTGCTGCCCGCGGGCAGGTAGCGCAGCACGTCCTCGTTCAGGACGACGGCGCCGCCGCTGGCCACGGCGCCCATTGCGAGCTCCGGCTGCGACGGCAGTCCGAGCTTGCGCACCACCAGCACGTCGAGCGGCAAGCCGAGTGCCGTCGCCACTTCATAACCCACCGGCACGCCGCCACGAGGCAACGCAAGCACGATCGCGTTCGCGTCGGCCTGGTAGCGGGTAAGCAGGGCGGCCAGGGCCCTGCCGGCGTC
>JBAVJR010000461.1:0-4599 GCA_049687855.1 Steroidobacteraceae bacterium
GCGGCTGCCCGCGCGTATCAGCCGTTGCAGCGGCTGGCGGTCCGCGAGCACGCGTGTCGTCGTGAGCGTGTCTTCGCTGAGGCGACGCAGTTCCTCGCGCGCGGCAACGCCGGCGAGCTGGACCCGGGCGATCGCCTGCTGTTCGGCGCGCACGGGTGGTGGGGCCACTGGCTACAGGACCGCGATATCCAGGTCATCTTCGCGGTGCCCGGCATCGTGCTGGCCACCCTGTTCGTGACATTTCCCTATGTCGCGCGCGAGCTCATACCGCTCATGCAGCAGCAGGGCAGCGAGGAAGAGGAGGCCGCCATCACGCTCGGCGCCGGCGCCTGGACCACGTTCCTGCGGGTCACGCTGCCGAAGATCCGCTGGGGCCTCATCTACGGCGTGATCCTGTGCAACGCCCGCGCCATGGGTGAGTTCGGCGCGGTCTCCGTCGTGTCCGGGCACATCCGCGGCCTGACGACGACAATGCCGCTGCAGGTGGAAATCCTCTACAACGAGTACCTGTTCGTGGCAGCCTTCGCGGTGGCGTCCGTGCTCGCGCTGCTGGCGATCGTGACGCTCGTGATCAAGACGTTAGTGGAGTGGCGGGCCGACCGGCGCACAGGCTGATGGACAGAATTCCCGCACTGCTGCAGGACTGGATGGCGAGCCTGAGGCGCCTGGCCGCCGGGCCGGCCACGCTCGAACGCACGCTCACGCTGACGCTCGGCGGGCTGGTGCTCGCCGCGATCCTGGTGCTGGCCATCAGCGCTGTCGGCCTGCTGCACCGGCAGGCCGAACAGCAGGCGGTCTCCCGGGTCCAACTCGCCGGCGTTGCCGCGCGCGAGGAACTGCGTCGCTTGAGCGAAGACACGCTCACGACGACGCGCGTGCTCGCCGGCCGCCAGCCGCTGCAAAGGCTGATCCGCGCGGGCAGCCGCGAGCAGACCGAGCTGTTCCTGCGACGCACCTGTGGCGCGCTCAATCTCGGCGCCTGCGCCGTCATCGTCGGGCCGAACGTCATCGCGAGCACGGGCCGGAGCGTGGCATGGAATGAAACGCTCGAAGCGACGGCGGACCAGGGCGAGCGCTTCATGCTGGCTCCGGCCTGGCAGCCGGACGGGCTGATCGGCGCCACGGCGCTGGTGCCCAACTTCGTCGAGACGCGCGTCGTCGCATTGCGCTACTTCGACGCCCGGCTGGCCGTCGCCCTGTCCCAGCAGGCGGGAATGCCGATCCGTTTCGTTCGCCTGTCCAACTGGCTCGACAATGTCGAGCCCGACTTCAAGGAACTGCACTCGACGGCACTTTCACGCGCCGAAAGCGTGGCGCGCCGCATCGAGCCGCGCGACCTGTTTGCATCGAGCACGCCGATCTTCGCGTCGACCGGCGAGGGCATTGCGCTGCTCGAGGCGCGACTGCCGGCGTCCGAGAGCGACGCGGAAGTGGCCGGATTCGTGCGCCGCCTCGGCTGGACGGCCTTCCTGCTGAGCGTCGGCGCCGTCGCTGCCGCGCTGCTGCTGGCGCGGCGCATCGTGCGGCCGCTGCAGTCCGTGGCCGAATCCGCGACCCGTCTCGGGCGGGGCGACTTCTCCGCCTCGATCCCCGTTGCGGGCGGCGGTCCCGAGGTGGTCGCGCTCGCCCGGACCCTCGAGGACATGCGACGCCACCTGGTCGAGCTTACGGCGACCTTGCGACGTCGCGAAGCCGACGCGCAGGCGCTGTTGCGAGGCGTGGTCGAGGGCGTGTACGCCGTCGACTCCAACCGCAACGTGAAGTACCTCAACCCACAGGCGGAGCGCATGCTCGGCGTCGATTCCGGCACGGCCGTCGGCAAGTTCTGCGGCGACGTGCTCAAGCCGTGCGCATTGCCGGATGGCACGCGACCCTGCGACACGGCGTGCCCGATCGTCGCCTCGCGCGAGCACGGCCAGGCGCAGGCCACGGAGTTCCTCCAGCGCGCAGATGGCGCGAGGCGCACGGTGATCATCACCAGTGCCGGCATGGTCGACGGCCTGCAGGTGCAGGTCATGCGCGACGAGACCGACCTCGAGGCGGCCCGCCGCGCGCGCGACACGATCCTCGCCAATATTTCGCACGAGTTCCGGACCCCGCTTGCCGCGCAGCTTGCGTCCATCGAACTGTTGCAGGAGAACCTGCACGAACTGCCGCGTGAGCAACTGGCTGAGCTCGTCACCTCGCTGCGTCGTGGTTCGCTGCGGCTGACGCGGCTGATCGACAACCTGCTCGAGAGCGTGCGCATCGAATCGGGGCAGCTCGCGATCCGCCGGCAGCACCTGCGGCTGCATGAGATCGTGCAGGACGCGGTGGAACTCGTGGGCAGCCTGTTCACGCAGCGCGGCCAGGCGCTCGCCGTGGACGTGCCGGAAGAGCTGCCCGCGCTGGTGGGGGACGCGCCGCGCCTGACACAGGTGTTCGTGAACCTGCTGGCCAACGCCAACAAGTTCGGGCCGGAGGGCAGCACGGTCAGCATCGCCGCGCGACTCGCCGACGGCGTGCTCGAAGCCACCGTAGACGACGCCGGTCCCGGTGTCACGGAGAGCGAGCGTGGCTCGATCTTCGAGCGCTTCCATCGTGCGTCCGCGGAGGAGCCTGAGCCGCGCGGCCTCGGCCTGGGGCTGTGGATCGTGAAGTCGATCGTGGAGCGTCACGGCGGCACGGTGGCGGCCATGCGCACTGAGCAGGGGCTCACGCGCTTCATGGTCCGGCTGCCTGCCGGAGGGACGGACGCGTCATGAAGATCCTGATCGTCGACGATGATCCCGACCTGTTGTCGCTCGTCGCGTTCGCGCTGTCGCAGTCAGGTTTCGTCGTCGTCAAGGCGGTCGACGTGCCGTCCGCGCTGCAGGTGTTTGCCGCGGAGGCGCCCGACCTCGCGATCCTGGACATCAACCTGCCGGGCGGCAGCGGCTTCGACATCTGCACCGCAATCCGCAGGCAGTCGCGCATCCCCGTGATGATGTTGACCGCGCGCGGCGAAGAGGAAGACCTGGTGCGGGCGCTCGACCTCGGCGCGGACGACTACCTCACGAAGCCGTTCAGTCCGCGCACGCTGCTGGCGCGAGCGCGGGCGCTGCTGCGACGCGCCGGACTCGAAGCGGGTGGATCGATGACTGTCGGCTCGCTGCGGCTCGATCTCGAGGGGCACGTGCTGCATGTCGGCGAGGCGCCGCCTGTCAAGCTCACGAAGCTCGAGTCGCGCCTGCTGCAGATCCTGATCGCGAATGCCGGACACGTGGTCGGCACCGAGCGCCTGCTCACGCACGTGTGGGGACATCGCGGCAGCGGCGACCGGCAACTGCTCAAGCAGCTGGTGCACCGTTTGCGGCAGAAGATCGAGGAGGATCCTGCGGCGCCGACGGTGTTGCAGACGGAGTCGGGGGCCGGGTACAGGCTGGAAGAGAAGGGGGTTGGGAAGGGGTTAGGGGATAGGGGATAGGGGTTAGTCGGAGGCGCAGTAGCTGCAGTGGTTCCTGCGATAGGCCAGGAGATGGTCAGAACGTGTCAGAGCGGAAAGAACTGGAGGCGATGGCGGCGAAGCTCGCAGCTCATCCGGATTACCGGGTGCTGCGCCGGCTCGACATGGCGAAGCAACGGCCAGCGCTCGCAGGCTCCACCGTCCGGCGGGCTGCCATCGTCGATACCGAGACCACCGGCACGGACTCGACGGCCGACAAGGTCATCGAACTCGCGATCGTCGTATTCGAGTACTGCCACGCCACGGGAACGGTCGGGCTTGTGCTCGAGACCTACGATGCCCTCGAAGATCCGGGCATGCCGATCCCGCCCTCGTCGACTGCCATCCACGGCATCACCGACGCAATGGTCGTCGGCCAGCGCATCGACGACCTGCGCGTCAGCCGGCTGCTCGAATCCGTCGGCATCGTGATCGCGCACAATGCCGGCTTCGACCGCAAGTTCCTCGAGCCCCGCCTGCCCGTGTTCACCAGCCTGCCCTGGGGCTGTTCGTGGCAGGAAGTGCCGTGGAGCGACGCCGGGATCGCGAGTTCCAAGCTCGAATACCTCGCGTACCGGTACGGCTTCTTCTATGACGGCCACCGCGCCGAGACCGATTGCCGCGCGCTGCTCGAGGTGTTGTCGCAGCCTTTCGGCACGACGGGCGGCAACGCGCTCAAGCTGCTGCTGGACTCCGCGCGCACGCCGTCGTATCGGCTGTGGGCGAACAACTCTCCGTTCGATACCAAGGACGCACTCAGGCAGCGCGGGTATTGGTGGGATGCCGGCCGTCGCTGCTGGTCCGTCGAAGTGCGGTCGCAGGACGCCGTGCAGGAAGAACTGGCGTGGCTGCGCGACGCCGTCTATGCCGGCAAGAACGTCGAGCTCGAGCTCGACGAATTCGACGCCAGGAGTCGCTATTCGACGCGCGAGGGTCGGCGCACGAAGTTGTGCACGAAGTGACCGGCGCTCATCTTTGCGAGCCAGTTGCGAGGTAAGTTTCGACATGACAGTGAAAGACAGCAACGGCAACACGCTGGCCGAGGGTGATTCGGTGCAGGTCATCAAGGACCTGAAGGTGAAAGGATCGTCCGAGACGCTGAAGCGCGGCACCGTCTACAAGAACATCCGCCTGAC
>JBAVJR010000462.1:0-4263 GCA_049687855.1 Steroidobacteraceae bacterium
GCCATCGCCGTAGGTGAACGTCGCCGCCGCTTCCGTTACCAGCACGCCGTTGAGAACTCCGCCGTGCTCGAACTGCCTGGTGCTGGTGGACGCGACGAAAGGGAAGACGCGCTGTTCGCTTCCTGCCGTGCCCGCCGCCTGCAGTCCAAGGACCGCTTTCCACTGGCGCACGGGCGTCGTGCCGTTGGCCTGGAACACGTCGCGCTGCACGTGCATACCGGTGTAGGGGAACGCTCGCGCTGCGGAGTCGAGCGTGACGAGGCCGGTGCGTGAGTCCTCGATGCGTTGTGTCGCGAATCCCTGGAAGCCCCGGCCTTGCAGGTTCAGTTGCGCGCCGGAGTACCGCAACCGGTTGCGGTAGGTGCCGCCCGTTCCGTCGGTTGCGCTGAACTCGCTCACGACGTACAGCGGGCCCTGGAAATCGGCGGCTGGAAAGACAGCGTCGTTCAGGCGCGTGTGGTTGCTGCGCGCGATCGAAGCGTACGTCAGGTTCTGGCGCACGCCGAAGCCATCGACGAATGCCGTTGCCAGGTCGGCTGGCGCGGCCGGGCCCGCATGCAGCAGGTAGCGCAGGCGATTGCCGTTGTTGCCGTCGCGGTATCCAAGATCGGTGAGTCCGTCGCCGTCGGCGTCCAGGTCGAACCAGGCGGTGGAGGTGGGCGCGCCGATGCCCGTGCTGACGGGCGCAGCCGCGCCTTCGCCGGTCGAGCGCACGACGAACCATTTTCGCGTCGCGGCATCGATGTACAGCAGATCGGCACGGCCATCGCCGTTCCAGTCTGCCGGCAGCGCCGTGTAGAGCGTCGCGCCGGTCGCGGCCGTCGCGCGGGTCGCAATTTCGACGAACGCGCCTGCGCAGTTCGACACGAACACGGTCTGCACCTGGAGGATGTCGGAGCAGCCGTCGGCGTTCCAGTCGGCCATCGTCACCATCGACTCCTGCACCAGCAGCTTCTCGGTGCCGACGGTGAATGCGTTGCCGAAGCCGTTCGACAGCAGCGGCGTCGCCCAGAACTTCGGATTGCGCTCCGAACTGTTGAAGCTCAGCGCGACGATGTCCGCGCGCCCGTCGCCGTTGAGGTCCGCGACGCGCAGGTTGTCCCAGGGGATCGCCTTTCTCAGGCTCGGTATCGTCCACACGGACTGCGTGGTCGTGGCGAACTGGACGGCGAGCGAAGTGCCCGCGGCAGCGCTGACATTGCGGCGCACATGGATGGTGGGCGTCAGTCCACCGCTCTGCGCCACGAGGTCGGCCCGGCCGTCGCCATCGAAATCCGCGGCGCCGTATTCCCCGGCGGGTACGAGGCCGGTGTTCGCGACCGCGAAGCCCGCGTTGGTGTAACCCGCGACGTACCAGTACCCGTTCTGCGCAACCAGGAATTGCGTGCGGCCGTTACCGGCGAAGCCGCCCGGAATGATCGTGTGCGTGGTGGTCGTCACCAGGCCGGTGTCGAACGGCGCGGCGAAGCCCGCTGGGGTTCCGAGCAGGATGCGCCAGCTCAACCTGCCGCTGCCGGCATCGACGGGGTAGAGCAGGTCGGTGACGCCATCGCCGTTCAGTTCGAGCGGCACGGGCGCCCTGGTGCCGGAGACGGCCACCCCGGTATCGATCATGGGTTGCCAGCCGCTCGCACCATTCTGGTAGGTGATCGCGGTGGGCTGCAGGCACGTCGAGGCCGCACATTCCTGCACGCTGGCCAGTCGCAGCCGTCCCGAGACAGGGGCGGTTTCGTAGCCAAGCGCGTACGTCTTGATCGGCGTCGCTGCACCCACGGCCTGGATCGCAATCCGGTCGAGCTGGTAAGGGTCGCGTACCAGGTTGCCGGCGAGGTAGCCCGTCGGAACGTCGCTCGCTGGGCGAGCAGAATAGGCAAAGTCGACGCGATAGAACGGCCCTGCGCCGGTAGCGGTCGTCGGGTAGGCAATCGAAGCGATCCGATGCGTGCCGTTCGTGTATGCGCCGTATTGCGCCTCGTTGGCGTAGGTGAGGGTGATGGCATTGCCCGTGCCGACGCCTGCACGGTCCCGGACCCGCGACAGCGCCCACGCGCGGATCGTCGTCGACGCACCCGCATGCACGCGCGAATCGACGGAGCCGCCGTACTCGTAGATCAACCCGTTCTTCGTCGTGACCGTGAACGAGGCGGGGCCGTTGCCTGCCGCGCCGTTCGCGACGATCCGCGAGAACGTCTCCACCTCGGTGGCATAGACGGCGCCGGCCACGCCGTGCGCGCCACTCACGAGCCTGAGCTGCTGGCCGTCGAGGCAGTAGCGATCGGCGAGGGTGTTGGTGACGCCAGCCGCGGCGCCGTCCTGGGCCCACGTGCGATTGCAGCGCGCAATCGTCGAAAGCCCCGCGATCGACCAGCCTGCGCCGACGGAACCGCTGCCACCGCGGCTGGCATAGACCAGCGCGAGGTCGAGGTCGACCTCGCCGATGCCCGGTGGCGTCCACAGGGGAATACGATATGTCGCGGCACCCGAATGCGAGACGCCGAATTCGGCAGGCGTGCGACCGGCGGCCGAAGTACCTGCGACACCGACGAGCGCAGCGGTGGCGTAACTGGCTGGTGTCCCTGCGCGCGTCAGCGAGCCGGATGCGCCGGCGCCCGACATGCCCGTGATCAAGGCTGCAAACAGCGCGATACCGCTCGAGCGGCCCCGTTGCGTCAGCCGCTGCATCCCTGCGTCGTTCCACATCGCCGTCTCCCTGGTTGGTGGTTCATCGGGCTACGGCATGGACGATCGCGTATCGCGATCGCGCGGAAAACGTGCATTTGCGGCGGAGAGGAGAAGATTCGCGCCGTGCCGTTTGGCAAATCCGCACCGCCCGTTACACTGACGCCATGAACGCCCCAGCCAATCTCGCGCGCGGCTTGACGCTCCTGGTCCTCGCCGGGCTGCTGGCCTGGTTCGTGGGCTGTCGCGACGTCGTCCCGTCGGCGTCCGGCCCGCGCGAGGCGACGTCGGCCGTGGCTGCAGCGAAAGTTCCAGGCTACCTGCTGCCCGACGAACGGCCCGACAGCATCGCGCTCATCCCGGCACCACCTGCACCGGGTTCGCCCGAGTTCGCCGCAGACGAGGCTATCTATCGCGAGTTGAGTGCGTTGAAGGGCAGTGCCCGCTGGCAACTGGCAGCCTTGGATGCCAACCTCAAGTTCCCCGGGGCCGCCAACGTGTTTTCGTGCGCGATCGGCATCGACGTGACGGAGACGACCACGCCGCGCCTGTACGTACTGCTGCAGCGAACTGTCATCGATGCGGGGCAGTCGACGTCCAAGGCCAAGGAGAAATACAACCGCGACCGGCCCTTCGAGGTCACCGGTGATCCCACTTGCGTGCCCGAGGACGAACAGCTGTTGCGCGGCAATGCCTCGTACCCGTCGGGTCATGCCTCACTAGGTTTCGTGTGGGGCGAAGTGCTGGCCGAGCTCGTGCCGGATCGTGCCGCAGCCGCCCGCGCCCGCGCCTACCAGTTCGGGCAGAGTCGCGTGGTCTGCCGGGTGCACCGCCAGAGCGACGTCGATGCCGGACGCATCGTCGGCCGGGCCGTGATCGAACGCCTGCACCAGGATCCGGAATTCGTCGCCGACATGACGGCTGCGAAAGCCGAAGCGAAAAAGGCGCGCAGGCACGGCCCGCCAGCCGGTCGTGATTGCAGCACGGAGGCGGTCGCATTGCAGGCGACCAATCCGGCGCAATAGATGCGCCGATGAGAGGGGGGGGTGACGATGCACCAGAGCCGGCTGGCGGGATTCATCATCGACTGCAACGTGCCGGACCTCGCAGCCGCCGCGGCGTTCTGGGGTGCAGCCCTGCGCATGGATGTCAGGGAACTGCCGGCCGAGGAAGGCAGCAAGTACGTGCGGCTCGTCGATCCCGAGGGCCGATTGCACATCGAAGTGCAGACGGTCACGCATCCGAGCCGCGTCCACCTCGACATCGAGTCGACCGACGTCGAGGCGGAAGTGGCGCGACTGGAAGGGCTCGGGGCGAAGCGTGTGGCCCAGGTCCACACGTGGTGGGTCATGGAAGCGCCCACGGGCCAGCGCTTCTGCGTGGTGCGCAAGAGTTCGAAGCCCTCGGCGCTCGAGCGCTGGCACCGCATCGTCGCGACGCGCGACATCAAGGATCTTGACGACTTGCTGGCCGAAGATGCGGTCTTCGAGTCCCCGGCCGTGCACACGCCGCAGCAGGGCAAGGCGATCACCCGCAAGTACCTGGCCGCGGCGAGCGTCGTCCTGATGAACGACAGCTTCCGCT
>JBAVJR010000463.1:0-4068 GCA_049687855.1 Steroidobacteraceae bacterium
CAGCACGCGCACCTGCCCACACTGGCCGGTGCTTTCGAGCGTGTCGCGCAGCAGGACGGGCATGTAGCGCGACTCTGCCTTGCGCACGTCGGGGTAGATGCGGCGCTTTTCCTGCTCGGCCACGTCCTGCGGGATGTTCGGATCGAACATGCGTACGCCGACGTCGAGCAATTCCGCCTGCGGAATCTCGGCCGTCGCTTTCTGCGCGACGACGGGCGCCATCGGACGCTCGTCCTGCACCACGCAGCCGGCCGCACCGAGCATGAGGGCCAGCACCACACCGCACGCTCGCCACGCGCGTTTCGAGACAGCGGGAATGATCGAAGTCGTCACTGCGTACTCTGCTTGTACTTGCGGTATTCCTCCCAGAGCCGCTCGCGCAACTCGGGGTCCGTTTCCTTCATCGCCGCCTCGCGCAACTGGCGCGCGACGATGTCGTCGTCCCGGCCGTCCGGGATGTCGGCCGGCACGTCGCGGGGACCACCGCCGCCCTTCGCACCGCCGCCTACGCCGCCACCACCGCCCTGGGTGCCGGAGCCTGCGGCAACGTCGCCGCCCTGGCCGCCCTCACCGCCCGTGCCGGATGCGCCAGCGCCAGTATCGCTGCCTTCGCCGGCACCCTCCTGGCCCTCACCACCCGATCCGTCACCATTCGCACCGCCGCCGCGCTCGGTGTCGTCGCCAGCCGCGCCGTCGCCGCCACTGCCGCCCGCGGAGCCCTCGCGGCCGGCGCGTTCCTGCGAAATCGTCTCCTGCTCCTTGCGCATGCGTTCGTCGAACACGGCGAACGTTTCGTCGAAGCGGCGATCGATCTCCGCACGCTTGTCTTCTGCGGTCACGGGACCACTGCCGCCACCACCGCTGGAACCGGCGCTGGTGCCACCCGCTGGCTGCGATCCACCCGGACTGCCACCGGCTCCCGTGCTGCCGGGCGTCCGTCCCTGGCCGGCTTGGCCGGTCGAGCCCGTCGGGCCGCCACTGCGTGTCGATTCGCCCTGGGTGCCGGGCGCGCCGCCGGCAGCGCCGCCGCCGGCCGGTGATCCGGACGATGAAGTCTTGCTGCCCTGCGAGCCGCCTTCGGATGGAGGCGTGGGCCAGCCTTGCGGCTGCGGCGGCGGGGGTGGCCCGGAACCGCCGGAGCTGGAGCCGCCGCCCGCAGGCGATCCGCCTGACTGGGATCCGCCGGGCGAAGACGACCCCGCACTGCCGGAAGAGCCGGAGCCGCCAGGCGACGATTGCTGACCGGAGCTCCCCGGCGACGAGGGCGAGGACGACCCCTGGCTCCCCGACGACGAGGGCGATTGCTGGCCCGTGCTGCCGCCCGAACCGGGGCTCGATGGCGACGAACTGCCCGAGGAGGACGGTGACGAGGGAGACGAGCTCGGCATGCCACTCGGCATGCCGCTCGGCATCGAACTGGAGCTGGTCGTCAGGCACCCGCTCGTGGCGAGCGCAGCCGCTGCCACGAACACTGCCGCCGTCAGTCCTGATATGCGGTGCATGCGTCGAAACCCCTGGACGGTGGCCGGCGTGGACGATCCCGCAGCCCTGGTCCTACGTGCTTGGATGCGTACGGAGGCCGGCGGTTCAACCGTCAACGCGAACCTGCGGCACCGGCCGCCCCGGCGGCCGCGGCCCCGGGGGTCACCAGGTCGTCCCCGACGAGAAACGAGCGCAGCTGGTCGCTCAGGCGATTGCAGGCGGTGTTGCGCACCGGGGTGATGATCGGGATCGGTGCAATGGCGCCGATCAGCACGGAGGTGCCGGTGACGTCGGTGCTGACCGTGCCGACTTCGCTCGCGTTCTGCATGTCCCAGACGGTCGCGACATAGCCCGATTCCTTCTCCCACCAGCCCACGCCGAAACAGCCGCCGCCGCCCGGCCCGATCGCGCACGCAACGCTGCCGCCGCCGTCGGTCTTGCGGGTGTTGCCGTCGATCCAGACCACGTAGCGGACGCGGATCTCCTGCAGCCGCTCGGTGACGCCAGGCCGCTGCAGCAGTACCTGCAGGCCATCCGCGTTGGCCGGGGCCGTGCTCGGCTCGAACCACGGAAACAACGCGTCGGTGAATTCCTGTTCGCCGTAGATCTTGAACGCCGTGCGCGCGGCGTTGCCCGAACGCGCGCTCTGCCCCTTCTCTGGATGGACCAGCTCGCCGCCGAGGCGCTCCTGGATGCAGTCGAGGAAGTCTTCCTCGGTGCCCACGCCTTCGAGCTGCGGCTTCTTGAGCAGGACGATCGATTCGTTGGCCTGGATGGGCGTTGCGATCTGGCGCGTCTCGTCCACCTTGGACGTCATGCAGCCGGACGCCGCAATTCCGAGCACGGCCACCCCCGCTGCGGTGCGCCACGGCGCGCGGACGCTCGCCGGGAGGCGGCGATCGAACCTTGCGTGCGTCATGGCAGTCCTCCTGCGGCCGCGCGACCCGCGCAGCGGCAACGAAGTTGGGACGACCGAGTATACGTCAAGGATTCGGACCGGAAATACAGCTTCGCGGGAGTCAACTTCAGTCGAATAATCCCCCTTGCTGCGGTGCGCCGGGGTCGCGCTCGAACTGCTGCGTATCGAGCTGCGGCGCAGCCTCCTGGTTGAGGCCGAGGCGCCGACAGG
Organism: Steroidobacteraceae bacterium; assembly: GCA_049687855.1. GTDB lineage: Bacteria > Pseudomonadota > Gammaproteobacteria > Steroidobacterales > Steroidobacteraceae > RPQJ01. The sequence continues at coordinate 2,612 of JBAVJR010000463.1, forward strand.
CCCGCGCAAACCGGGCCCCGATCATCGCCGCATAAGCGCCTTCGCCACGCGAGCGATGACCGAATCGCGGATCGTTGAGACGGCCGCCACGCATCTCGCGCACGTGGTTCAGCACGCGATCCGCGCGTGCGGGGTAGTGCTCGCGCAGCCAGTGCTCGAACAGGGACGCGACCTCGAACGGCAGCCGCAGCATCAGGAACGCGGCGCGGCGCGCGCCTGCCGCGGCCGCGGCTTCGAGCAGGTGTTCGATCTCGTGGTCCGTCAGGGCGGGTATCACGGGGGCCATCATCACGCCGACGGGCACGCCGGCCGCCGCGAGTTCCCGCACCACGCGCAACCGCGCCTGGGGCGACGCGGCCCGCGGCTCCAGCGTCCGCTTGAGCTGTTCGTCGAGGCTCGTGATGCTGATGAAGACCGCAACGAGCCTGCGCTCGGCCAGCGCGCGCAGCAGGTCGAGGTCGCGCAGGATCAGGGCGCCCTTGGTGATGATCGACAGCGGATGCCGCCGCTCGAGCAGCAACTCGAGTACGGCGCGCGTGGAGCGAAGCGTGCGCTCGGCCGGCTGGTAAGGATCGGTGTTGCCGCCGACGTGCAGCACCTTGCAGACGTAACGCGGCGAGGAGATTTCCTGCCGCAGCAGCGCCGCAAGACCGGGCTTATGGAAAATGCGCGTCTCGAAGTCGAGCCCGGGGCTGAGGTTGAGGTACGCGTGCGCTGGCCGTGCGAAACAGTAGATGCAGCCGTGCTCACACCCCTGGTAAGGGTTCAGCGACTGGTCGAAAGGGACGTCCGGCGAACGATTGGTGGTGATCGCGCGCCTGGGGAACTCGGCAATCAGCGTCGTCGCCGGGTTCGACAGGGGCGCATCGAGGCTCCCCCAGCCGTCATCCTCCGGCGTCAGCGTGGTCGACTCGAAGCGACCGGCCGGGTTCGTGACCGCGCCGCGGCCTTTCTCCACCTGATGCCGGTCTGCCCGCCGCATGCATCGAGACTACTGTATGCATATACAGTTGTCACGCCCGGTCGGGGAACCGGTCCATGCGCCACAGCTCCGGGAAGAGACGGGTCCATGCGAGCGCAACGAACAATGTCGCGCAGCCGCCGATGACGACCGCCGGCATCGCGCCGAGCCACGCGGCCACGAGCCCGGACTCGAACTCACCGAGTTCGTTCGACGCGCCGATGAACACCGAGTTCACCGCGCTGACGCGGCCGCGGATGTCGTCGGGCGTCTCGAGTTGCACGAGCAGGTGGCGGATGTAGACGCTCACCATGTCGCCGGCACCGAGCACCGTGAGCGCGGCGAGGGAAATCCAGAAACTCGTCGAGACGCCGAACGCGAGCGTTGCCAGCCCGAAGACGATCACGCCGCCGAACATCCAGTGGCCGACACGCCGGTTCACGGGCAGCACGCCGAGCACGACACCGGTCAACGCGGCGCCCACACCCGGTGCTGC
>JBAVJR010000464.1:0-2662 GCA_049687855.1 Steroidobacteraceae bacterium
TGCTGTCAAAGCCCAGGTTCTCGAGGTGCTTCGGGATCGGGCCCAGCGATTCGAGCAGCGGCGCCGCCTGCGGGTCTTCGTTGATGAACACGAAGTTGCCGAACTGCTCGCAGCGCACCTCGTTCAGGCCGAAGCACGACGTGTCCATGCCCGGGAAGTCGCGCTTCTCGCGCACCGCGGTGAGCCGGCCGGAAAGATCGTAGGTCCAGCCGTGGTAGCGGCAGAAGAACCCCTTGGTCTCGCCCTGCTCTTTCTCGACCAGCGGCGCGCCACGGTGCCGGCAGGTGTTGTAGTAAGCGCGGATGCGGTTTTCCTTGTCGCGCACGATGATGATCGGCGCGCCGGTCTTGCGCCACAGGCGATAGCTGCCGGGACGCGGCAGTTCGTCGACGTGCAGCGCATAGAGCCAGGAGCGCTTCCAGAGGTGCCGCTGCTCCAGTTCCAGGAACGCGGGGTCGGTGTAGCGTCCGCCCGGAATCAGTGGCAGTTCGGGGAAGCCGGGCGGCGGAGCTTCGCGGCCCTGCTCGTGCTTCATCCCGTCGTAGAGACTGTGTTCGATTTCGGTTCGCATCGTGAGCCTTTTCTAGGTCCGGCCGTGCCGGCGGTCCATGCGTAGACACCGCAAGACCGCGCGCCTGGACGTTACCCGCTCCGTCCGTACGGGACCGCACGGAGCAACAGATCGTTTGGGACTAGCCTGAATCCGTCACCCACCGCCATCGGCGACGGTTGGCATCGATCTCAAGACTTCGAGGTGAGCACCATGAGCATCGGCACGATCCTTCTCATCCTTCTCGTCCTGGCGCTGGTCGGCGTCATTCCGGTATGGCCGCATGCGCGCAGCTGGGGTTACGGGCCGAGCGGCATCGTCGGCGTACTGCTCGTGATCGTGCTGGTGCTGTTCCTGCTCGGACGACTGTAGCGTCCGGCGACCGGATCGTCGCAATGGGGCGCAGTCAGTCGGCTGCACCTGCGTCCGTCGTCACGTCCGGCAGCAGTCGGTCATACTCTCGCTTCACGACGCGATAGCACTCGCAACTGCGCGCCTCGAGGCCACCTCGGTCGACGACCGTGATGTGGCCTCGACTGTTGTGCACCAGGCCGAGCCGCTGCAGGTTGCCGGCCGCCTCGGTTACGCTCTCGCGCCGGACTCCCAGCATGTGCGCGATGTGCTCGTGCGTGGACGTCAGGACGCTCGACCGCGACCGGTCGAGGCTGAGCAGCAGCCAGCGACAGAGCTGCTGGTCAATGGTGTGATGCCGGTTGCAGATGACTGTCTGCGCCGTCAGGGTGAGGAGCGCCTGCGTGTATAGCAACAACGCGTGCTGCAAGGCTCCACCCCGGGCGAATTCCTCTTGCAGGTGTTGACGCTTCAGGCGATAGGCCCAACCCGACGCCTGCACGACCGCGCGGTTCGGCCGCGACTCGCCTCCCATGAACAACGCAATGCCCACGATCCCTTCGCTGCCGACGATGGCGACCTCGGCAGACTTGCCGTCGGCCATCAGGTATTCGTCCGCAACGATCGCAGTCGCAGGAAAGTAGGCGCAATCGAGGATGCTGCCCGGCTCGTAGAGCGTCTCGCCCGCGGTCAGGAATGCCGGCAGCAGGTTGCGCTGCACGCGCTCCAGATCGGCTTCCGGAAGCGCCGCCAGAAGCCTGTTCTGTCGAACATCCGCAGGTGGCAGCAGGTGTGCCAGGGGGACACTCCTTTCGCGAACGCATCCCATGGAACCCGCGGCCATCGGCACAGGCCGATGACTACAGCGCCAGGCCTGCTCGACGAGCGCTACGCGCGCCGGCCCTGAATGACGTTGAGCAGCACGACCACGATCGCGATGACCAGCAGGATGTGGATAAAGCCGCCCATCGTGTAGGACGTGACCAGGCCCAGGAGCCAGAGGATGATCAGGATGACTGCAACGGTCCACAACATTTTCGCATCTCCTTTCGCCCGACCGGGTGAGATTCGCGCAGCATTGGACTGCAACAGATCAGGGAGGGGCAACGTCAGTCGGCACATGCGCGCTCGTGGGTCGGATTCCTTCCCCGCGCCTGATATTTTGTCAGTCGGGCGACCACAAATGTTTACGTAGAAGTCAGGCATGCGCGAACCGGCGAACCAGCTTCGCCTCGCTTCCGGGCGGCGAAAGACCCGCGCCGGCTGAGTTCTGGGGGATCAGACGCACCGTTCGGCGCGCCGCGGTTTCGTGCCGTACCAGGCGCGCAGGCACCCACCACCGAGTGGTCTGTTCCCTGGCGTACAGATCTCCCGCACCTGATTCTTTAAAATTTTCTGTAGATTCCAACAACAGCAAGAGGAAGCGCTATGAAAGGCTTCGTACAGGACATCGAACGACTGGCCGTCGGCAACGACGACTTCCGCAGGGTTCTCTACACAGCGAAGCATTGCCAGCTCGTGCTGATGGCGCTGGCGCCAGGCGAAGAGATCGGCGCCGAAGTCCACCAGCTCGACCAGTTCTTCCGCGTCGAGGAAGGGTCTGGAGTGGTAGTCATGGACGGCACGCGAACCCCCGTAAAGGCTGGCTTTGCGATCGTCGTGCCCATGGGCGCGAATCACAACATCATCAATACCGGAACCGCGCCGCTCAAGCTCTACACGGTGTACTCGCCGCCGAATCACCGCGACCGCGTCGTGCAC
>JBAVJR010000465.1:0-4666 GCA_049687855.1 Steroidobacteraceae bacterium
TGCGCGGCCCCATGACCGTGCCAGGCTTGAGGTGGCAGAAGTCACCGATGCGGCATTCGTGGTCGACCACGACCCCGATGTCGATGATCACGCCGCGACCGACGAGCGTCCCGGTCTCGAGGATGGCGCCTGCGGCAATGAGGGTTCCGGGCCCGACGATCACGTCCGGGGCGACCCAGGCCGATCGATGCGCCAGGACCGGAAGCCGCCAGCCTCGCTCGGCCAGCCGATTCATCAATGCCCTGCGCGTGCCGGGATCGCCAATGGCAACGAACACAGCATCGTCGGGTGCCGGGGGCTGCAGGTCCCCTGGACGAATGACCGCGACCGCCGCTGAAGGCGAGACGGCCGTTGGGCTGTCGTCGACGAAGAAAGCGACCTGCCATCCCACTGCGACCGCGTAGTGGAACACTTTACGCGCGTGCCCCCCCGCGCCGTAGATGACCAGTCGTCCGCTCACGCGATTGCCCCGTGCGCGCGCGTGATCGCGCTCGCATAGACGTCTTCCATGCGTCGCACGCAGATGCGCCAGTCCGCCTTGCGCTCGACGATGTCGCGATTTACCTTCGCCGCGCGCTCCCTCAATTCGATGTTGTTCGCGGCTTTGCGGATGCAACATGCGAGCGCGGCGTGATCACCGGGTGGATACAGCAGACCGTTCACCCCGTCGTCGAGCCACTGGGCGTTGGCGGGAATCGCCGTCCCGATCGGGAAGCAACCACAAGCCATCGCTTCATTCAACGATACATTGTTGCCGTCCGAAAGCGCCGGAGTCACGAAAATGTCGGCGCGTGCCAGCATTCGGGCAAGTTCAACGTGTGGCACGTGGCCATAAAAACGGACTCGCGTCGCCAGATGCGCGCTGCGGTGGACCCTGGATTCGAACTCGATCCGCAGCGCGCCCTCGCCCACCAAGTCGGCTTCAAAGTCCAGTCCCTCACGCGACAGTTCCTCCAGTGCCGAAAGCAGCGTCGGAATATCGTAGATAGGGGCGAAATTCCGGGTGCAGATGATCTTGATCCGCTGGCCCGCATCACGAGCTGCCACGGACGAACAGAAGACCTGCGCGTCCACTCCGAAAGGGACCGCCTGCACTCGCTCCTGCGCGACTCCGAGCGCCGCTACGCTGGCATTCATGTGCTCGGCCACGGTCGTTACCTCGTCGGCGTGCCTGACCGCATACCGGGCAAACAGCAGGGCGAGTCGCGATTCGCGCGGACTGATCAACACGTCCGTGCCCCAGGCCGTCAGCACCAACGGATGCAGTTTGGCGACGGCCGCCAGAAAACCGTAGCTGGTGACGTATTGCGCGTGCACGACGTCAGGGTGCACGCGCCGCGCCAGCGAGCGCAGCGCGGGTATCGCGAACATGTAGCCGGCGCGGCCGAGACCGAGTGTCGGCAGCACGTGAACGGCAACGCCCGGGATTACGGCTTGGCGAAAGCTGGCGACATGGACTTCCCGACCCAGGTCGCGTTGGTACTCCGCCCAGCGTCGGGTATGAATGCTCCCCGCATCCGCGACGTACAGGATGCAGTTCATCGGGTAATGCCCAGACCATACGCACCGGCCAAGGCCCGGAACATCGACTCAGCTCCGATCTCGTACACGAAGCCGGTCTCGCGCGGCAGCTTCGCTGCATCGAACATCATGTTGCTCGTCAATTCCTGGAAGCGAGCGCGATCGAACGGCAACCCGCGACCCGTCGCGTTGGACACGAACGATCCCAGCTCACCTGCCGCCCGTCCAAGCCACCGCGGCAAATGGCGGCGAGGATAGGGAACAGTCAGCTCGTCGGCGATCCACGTGACGGCATCCGCTAACGGGACAGGACAGTTGACGTTGTATTCGCTGCCCGCCGGCGCCCGCTCAGCGGCAGCAACAATCGCCATCGCCGTATCGTCGACATGGACGTAGTTCAGCCACGCCCGGCGCTGCGGCCCGAACCAGACGAACTGACCCCGCGCGATCGCGTGGACCAGGCCTCGCAGTGGATAGCCGCCACCGGGCACCAGCCCGATCACGTTGGACGGACGGACTACCACGCACTCGACGCCCGCTTCAGCGCAGACCTCACGCACCCGGCGCTCACCGGCGTCCTTCGTCTGCTCATAGACATTCGTCGGTGCGTGCAGGTAGCGCTCATCGATGACGCCAGAGTCCGGCGGCGCGCCATAGACGCCTACACTGCTGACGTGTACGAACCGGGTGACGCCAGACTGTGCCGAGGCCACAGCCAACCGCCGCGCGCCTTCCTCGTTGACGGCCTGCATTCTGGCTACGTCACGTTTCTCGCCGGCAATATGAATGACGGTTTGGACCCCCGGCGGGACACGCACGGTCGACGTGATGTCCAGTTCGAATGGAGTGACGAGATCCAGAAGCCCCGTATCGGACGGCGCTGACCGACGACTCCCCGCCAACAACTGGACAATGCCGGGCCGATTGGCGAGCACCGCAAGCACGCGTCGCCCCAGGAATCCGTAGGCACCGCTCACCAACACCGTGCCGAGTCGAATCGAACTCATCTGGCCTGGATCGTGCAGCGACATGTCGGTCACGCGCCTCGCACGGTCACGCCGTGACCCTGCTGCGATGATTTCGGACCGACGTTGCGCACGGCCAGCATGGCAATCAGGAAAGGAATCACGTATCCCTCGAATATCAAGGCCTTCAACCCCTCCGGTCCAGCACGCATACTGACGGGAAGCATTGCGCAGAAGTAGCAGTACGCGAGCGTCGCCGGTAACGCCATGGACGGACTCCTATTCGCCCATTGCGAAACGGCCTGCACAAACGCAAACAGAGCAGCGAGCAAGATCGCGCCGAAAACGACACCTATCGGCCCGAAGTTGAGGTAAGAACCTGCCGCAAAATGAATGTTAAACCCCTGCCCCTGTGGCGCACCAACGGCAGCCGCGTAGATTGAGTAACTGTCCTGAACTCTGGCGGTGTCCGGCACGAATGGCAGCAAACTCTGCACGAAGTAGACTGCACTTTCACCCCAGATCCAAGGCGGTGACAACGCAAGTATGCCGTACATTGAAACGTGCGCCGCCAGTGACTCGGAACCACTTGCCACCGAAGCCGGGTTCCAGAACTCTGGATCCGTCAAAGCCAGGAGAAAGTGATCCAGCAAGTCCTGCGAGGGTATGGCACGGAGCGTTTCAATCGATCTCAAGGCGAAGTAGGCGAAGAACACTGCCATGAACAGTCGCCCCCAGCGAATTCTGGCACCCAGGCGAACGAACAGGAAAAAGCCCGCAAAAACTGCCACGAGCACCTCGCTGCGATTGCCAAGCGCGCCCAGATAGACGAGCCACAGGCCGGTCACGACCGACATCACGAAGATGGCAGGGCGCTTCAGATGCTCCACTGAAGCGCGCGTCAGGTGGATCGGCCATGCGCAGGCCAGCGAAATCAGGCCCACACGATTGAGCAGCTGATGCACCTTGAACCAGCGGCTGACTTCAGTGCGGGTAAAAATATACAGGGGCACGCCCTGGTCCAGCGCAGCCCTGATTTCGCCCCACAACGCCGCGACACTCAAGACCAAGGCGAGCATGGAGATCGTGATCAAGCTCGACGCCCGCGGCGCGCGGAATCCAGAATGGGGCAGCGTCTCCTGGTCGGTGAAGCGGCGACATAGCACCCAGATTCCTGCCAGGACCAGGGCATCGAACACCCCATAGAGGATCAGGCTGTGCAAATAGTTGCCGTCGACCTCGATGCGAAACAGGGATGCCTCCAGGTGGTCGAGCGCGCTCGAAGATCCAACCCCGCGTTTGATCGAAAGAACGGTCCATGCTCCATATAGAGAGAAGTAGTACAGGCCAGCTCCAATGACGAGTTGTTCACCGCCGCCGATGCGTCGCCAGTTGCCGTAGCTTTGCGCGGCGATGAGCAGCGAAAAAATCGCCAGCGTTGCGTAGCAGATCACGAAGGTTTCGATCAACGCTCGATTCCTTCCGTGCCGGGGGCAGCCGTCAAGACCCGCCACTGAAGCCACATGGAAAACAGGCAGACCAGCGTCTGCCCGACAACCATCGCAGTGACCAGGGCCAGCAGAGATCCAGCAGCCCAGTAGTGCGCGCCGCCCAATGCGGCAATTACGGCGACCAGTTGGACTGCCTGCCACAGCAGGAAGCTGCCGGTCCTGTCGTTTACGACGAACACATTGCTGGTCGGGTAAGAGACGAACTGAAAAAACATCCAGACGATCAGTGTTTGCGCTATCAGTCCAGACGGTCGCCACGTCTCCCCCAGTACGAGCGCAAACACCTCTTGGCCAAAGAACACAATCGAGACGCAAGGCAAAATGGCGATGTATGCCAGATTCCGCCACGTCGATCCCAGCAGCTCCCGGCAGGCGACGCGATCGCCACGCAACTCGGCGATCCGCTTATAGAAGACCTGCAGAATCGACGAGCCCACCAAGGTGACGGGCATTCGCAGGGCTCGATCGGCCATGGCATAGATGCCTGCGTCAGTCACGGAAAGTGCAATCGCGACAAACGTTACGGGTAACAGGTTCGACATCCCCTCCATCACCGAGCCTGGCGCGACGTGCTGGGGAAAATGCCGAAACTGGCTGGAAACTTTCGCAATGAGCGCTCTATCGGGACGACCAATCCGCCCGAGACCGAGCGCAAGCCCAAGATAGGCG
>JBAVJR010000466.1:0-2168 GCA_049687855.1 Steroidobacteraceae bacterium
CCCTGGGTCCGTTGAACCCGGCGGTCGATAAACTGGGACGGCCAGTGCACGACCTGCGCATCTCGGTCATGGATCGCTGCAACTTCCGTTGCCCTTACTGCATGCCGCAGTCGACATTCGACGAGAAGTATCGCTTCCTGCGCGCGCAGGAGCGGCTGTCGTTCGAGGAGATCGTGCGGCTGGCACGGGTTGCGGCCCGCCTTGGCGTGCGCAAGGTGCGCCTTACAGGTGGCGAACCCCTGTTGCGCAACGGATTGCCTGATCTCGTCGCCGAACTGTCGGGCATCGAAGGCATCGAGGACCTCGCGCTCACGACCAATGGCGTCCTGCTCGCGCAGCACGCGGCAGAGTTGAAGGGCAACGGCCTGCACCGCGTGACGGTGAGCCTCGACTCGCTCGACGAGGCCGTGTTCACGAAGATGAGCGGCGGCTTCGGCGGACTGCCGCAGGTGCTCGAAGGCATCGAGGCTGCGCTCGCGGCAGGCTTGCGGCCCTTGAAGGTCAACACCGTGGTCCAGCGCGGGCTCAACGACCACACGGTGCTCGACCTGCTCGACCGTTTCCGCGGCACGGGCGTCACCGTGCGACTGATCGAATACATGGACGTCGGCAACCGCAACGCGTGGGAACCCGCGCAGGTCGTGCCGTCGGCCGACATCCTGCGGCAGATCGAGGCGCGCTGGCCCGTGACGGCTGAGCCCGGCCGCTATCGGGGCGAGGTCGCATCGCGTTACACGTACGACGACGGCGCCGGCGAAATCGGCTTCGTGTCGTCGGTAAGCGAACCGTTCTGCGGCGACTGCAATCGCGCGCGGCTGTCATCGGAAGGCGTGCTGTACACCTGCCTGTTCGCCGCCCGCGGGCTCGATCTGCGAGCGCCATTGCGCGCGGGGGCATCAGACCCGGAACTACTGGACTTGATGCGAAGCGCGTGGGTACAGCGCGCAGACCGCTACAGCGAATTGCGCAGCGAACTGCGGGGTCGAGAGGCACCGCTGCGCAAGGTCGAGATGCACTACATCGGCGGATGACTCGATGAGCGAACTCACCCACGTCGACGCGCAAGGCCGCCCCACCATGGTGGACGTCAGCGCCAAGGCAGTCACGTTGCGCACCGCCGTGGCCGAATCACGGGTTCGCTTCCCGGCTGCTGTCGCTCGCGCACTGCGCGACGCCGGATTCGCGACCAGGAAGGGGCCCGTGTTCCACACTGCGATCGTGGCCGGCGTGATGGCCGCCAAGCGCACGCACGAACTGATCCCGTTCTGTCACCCGCTCGGCCTCGAACGCTGCGACGTCGTCATCGACATGCACGACGACGAAGCCGTCGTGCGCTGCACGGTCTCGCTGCACCACAAGACCGGTGTCGAAATGGAGGCCCTGACCGGCGCCTCGATCGCGGCGCTCACGATCTACGACATGTTCAAGGCGCTCTCGCACGAGATCGTCATCGCCGAAACGCGCCTGGTCGAGAAGCAGGGCGGCAAGCGCGAAGTGCGCGAAGGCAGCGCACGATGACGCAGGCGCTCGCACCACTGTACGGCCTCGTGCTGGCAGGCGGCGCCAGCCGGCGCATGGGACAGGACAAGGCTGCCCTCGCCCTCCACGGCCGCCCGCAGCTCGACTGGGCGCGCGACACGCTCGCTCGACACTGCGAACGCGTGTTCGTCTCGATTCGCGCCGACCAGCAGGACGATCCCGTGCGGCGTGGCCAGCCCGTGATCGTCGACCTTCACGACGGCGCCGGACCGATTGCGGGCATCGGCGCGGCACAAGCGGCGTACCCGGATCACGCGTGGCTGGTGCTGGCCTGCGACCTGCCCTTCGTCAACGATGCCGCCATCGGCCACCTGATCGGCCGTCGCGACGGACGGCCGGTCGTCGCCTACGCGAGCAGCCACGACGGCCTGCCGGAGCCGCTCTGCGCGATCTATGAACCTGCATCGCGCGACGGCGTGCTGTCAGCCATCGCGTCGGGCCGCAACTGCCCGCGGAAATTCATCATCGGCACCGGCGTCGCGCTGCTCGAGCAGCCCGACCGGACCGCGCTCGACAACGTGAACACCCCCGAGGAACTGCAACGCGCCCGGAACAGCCTCGGCGGGCCGGCGAATCCATGAAGAAGATCACGCTCCAGTATTTTGCCGTGCTGCGTGAGCAGGCCGGCT
>JBAVJR010000467.1:0-3302 GCA_049687855.1 Steroidobacteraceae bacterium
GTTGATGATCGCCGCCGACACACGCGCCGCCGAAGGTGACCATGCGGTACCCGCCTTGAGCATCGCGCGAATCAAGTCGTTCTACGACGGCACGCTCTTCTACAAGCTGGCAAGAGAACGCGTCTAGTTCGCGTGACGCGGCGCCCTCGTGCGCACGCCACCTGCGACAATCAAGCACTTGCAATCATGTCCGTGCGCTACCGGACAGATTCCGCGCGGTCATGCGCCTAATCTACATCTGACGGTCGGACGTGCAGTTCGACCGGTCACAGAATGCTTTCAAGACACGATCGAGGGACAATCATGACCACAACACATGTCAAAGGCCACGTGAAAGAAGCGGAAGGCAAGATCAAGGAAGTCGCCGGTAAACTCGTCGGCAACGAACGCCTGGAAGAGAAAGGCAAGGCTGAAAAGCTGGCCGGCAAACACGAGGCGGCCCGTGCCGACCTGAAGGACGACATCAAGAAACTTGCGGACGCGTGAATGACTTGAGGCGCTGCAGTTCATCAGGCGAGGGAATGTCATGAACAAGAAGCAGGTCAAAGGCCGGGTAAAAGCCGTGAAAGGGCGAATCCGGGAAGCGACCGGCAGGCTCATCGGCGACAAGGCCATGCAACGCAAGGGCCTGGTCGAGAGAAGCGTCGCCGAGAAGAAGGTTCTCTACGAGGACTTGAAGGCGGACGTCAGGAAGCTCGCCTGACGCCTTCGGGCGCGCGGATGATGTCGTCGCACGACGCTGGATCCGCGTTGGCCGCCCGCGGCGCGGTCAGGCGGCGCGCGTCGCGATCCAGTCTTCACCATCTGTGCGCTTCATGAGACACCCGGAAATACACGCAACCCATCGTACTGGCTGGCTCCGTGCCGCCGTCCTTGGCGCGAACGACGGTATCGTCTCCACTGCCAGCCTGGTCCTCGGGGTCGCGGCGGCAGGCGCAAGTTCGCAGAGCGTACTGGTTGCGGGTGTGGCTGGCCTTGTCGCAGGTGCCATGTCGATGGCCGCCGGCGAGTATGTGTCAGTCAGTTCGCAGGCCGACACCGAGCGTGCGGACCTGGCCAGGGAGAGCAAAGAGCTGGCTGCGAGTCCCGGGCAGGAACTCGCGGAACTAACGGACATTTATGTCAAGCGTGGGCTGGATGCGACGCTGGCCGCGAGCGTTGCTGCGCAATTGATGCAGCATGATGCACTTGGCGCTCACGGTCGTGATGAACTCGGCATCTCCGCTACATTGACTGCACGGCCGGTGCAAGCAGCGCTGGCCTCGGCAGGTACATTTGCCGTGGGCGCTGCGCTACCTCTGCTGATGGTTCTCGTGATCCCGGTGACTGCACTCATGTGGGGTGTGGCGGGCAGCTCGCTTCTGTTTCTCATGCTGCTAGGTTTCCTGGCGGCTCGTGCAGGGGGTGCGCCCATGGTTGCGTCCGTCACACGCGTCACTTTCTGGGGTGCCATGGCCATGGCTTTGACTGCTGGAGTGGGGGCGCTGTTCGGGGTGGCGGCCTGAGTTCGTGCCGGCACTGCCCGCCGGATCGTGCTTCTTCCGTCATCGCTTGAAGCCGCCGGCAGCGGTCAGTCCGAATCGATCCGGCCGCTATTCGACGTGGAACGCGTGCCCTGACGCTGAATCCAGCGCGCTGGCGTGTTGCGGTTCGCTCGGCGACCTGGTTGCTCCGCTGACCGATCGCGCTTCGATATAGATGCGGGTAATCTTCCGGTATCGCGACCGGATGTCGCGTTCGATACTCGCAACAGCGGCGACTATCTCGTCGGCGCTCGAATCGCGTTCGAAATCGACGTCGAGCGTCAGCAATATCTCGTCGGGTCCGAGATACATCGACAGCGGGCTGGCGGCGTCACGCACGCGTGGGTTGCGCAAGGCGAGTTCGCGGATCGCCGCTGCCGTTGCCGGAGCGACACCCTCGCCAATGAGCAGGCCCCTCGATTCGTAAATCAGCAGCACCGCTACGCCCGCGAGCACGGCGCCAATCACGACTGACGCTGCCCCATCGACGACGGGCAGATCGAGACGATGACTCAGGTATACGCCGATGGCGGCCACTGCGAGCCCGCCGAGCGCCGCGGCGTCTTCAGCGAGCACCGTGTAGGTCGTAGGGTCCTTGCTCGCCTTGAGCGAGCGCCAGAACGGGAGGTCACGGTTGGTCTTGAGAAACTGGCGCAGGGCAATTACGAAGCTTCCGCTTTCGAACACCGCTGCAGCGCCGAGCACGATGTAGTTCCACTTGGCATCGCGCAGCGGCGACGGGTTGAGCATGTGCAGCACCCCCTCGTAGGCGGAGATTCCGCCGCCGAGCCCGAAAATGAGCACCGCCACCATGAGGCTCCAGAAATAGAGCTCCTTACCATGCCCGAACGGGTGCTCGGACGTGGCCTTCCGCCGGCTCAGCTTCATGCCGATAAGCAACAGCACACCGTTGCCCGCATCCACAATTGAATGGATCCCTTCGGACAGCATCGCAGAGCTTCCGGTCACCCCGGCTGCGATGAACTTGGTGATCGCTATGGCGCAGTTCGCCGCGATCGCACCGTAGACGACGACTTTTGAGTCTGGCAAATCGGCACGCTATCCCGAAGGTCCTACGGCGAAGTGTTCCGTGTCGGATTCCGCGCTCGCACGAGCGCCGTTGCTGCCCCGGCAGACTGCCGCGAGTTTCGGCAGAGAAGGCGCACCTGAAGGGAACGTAACGACGCCGATCTGAAGCGTCTGTACGCTGGGACACCGATCGGCCAGCGCTCCCGATCCAGGCCGGCCAGGATTCGCAAATGGCGCGCGAAACGCACGAATTCGCGCGACGGCGCCTGTGTACGGCAGCGTCCAGAACGAATCGACGATTTCGTGCTTGAATGCCGGTGTCCAATGTGCAGCGGAGAACAGCATGTACACCGGCGGCATACTCTGAACCATTTTCGTCATCGCGCTGATCGTCTATCTGCTGCGTCGTACTTGATGCAACTGCGCCGGCAAGTGATGCCCCAGTGAACCGGCTGTCGGTCATTCAGTCCCGGTTGCGAATGGCCGTGCTCGTTGCGGCATCGACGGCATGGGCCATGGTGTCGATCGCCGCGGTCCCGGAGAAGGAAGGAGGCGCGGCCTCCGCTCTGCAGGCCCGGTGCGCAGCATTGCAGGGGCAACTCGAGCGAAGCCCGTTTCCGCAGCATGTCTACATCGAATCCGCCGAAGGGCGGCGCAGTTCCAGCGCTGACGTCTTTGCAGTCGTCGACTACCCGATCGCCATGGTCAGCGCCGCGGTCTCGAGCCCGGCAAACTGGTGCGACGCCCTGA
>JBAVJR010000468.1:0-1711 GCA_049687855.1 Steroidobacteraceae bacterium
GGTCGTAATGACGGATCAGCCCGGCATCCGCCTGGGCCCGCACGACGCGGATACCGAACCGTTCGGTGAGCGCCCGCTCGAGCGTGGCTACGGCATTGCCATCGCCGTCGATGCCGATGTCGGCCGCGAGTGCTTCGGAAGCGACGTCCAGTTCGTCGACGTAGTTGTCGCGGTAATGGAAGAAATCGCGAACCTCCTGGTACGGCACCAGCGAGTCGGGCGCGTCCTCGGTCCGCATCCGCACCGTCTCGTCGAAGCGCATGATCCGCTCATCGAGCGCGCGGTAGGCCCGGTGCAGGGCGAGGTACTGACGAGCCAGCGTCGGGGTCGTCGCCGCCGCCATCTTGAGCTCGGAGAGCGCCGGCGACGGCAACCCCAGGCCGAGGTCGGCGCTTGCCTCGCGCAGGTCGGCGATCAACCGGGTTTCCTCGTCGCTGTCGAACTCCCCCGGACCGACGGCGAAGATCCGCGAGAGTGCGATCAGGACCCTGGCAGTGACCGGCCGCTGGTTCGTCTCGATCTGGGAGAGGTAGCTGGTCGACAGACCCAGCAGCTTGGCGCAAGCGTCAAGGGTGAGGCGTTGGCGTTCCCGCAGGGCCCGGACCTTCGGGCCGACAAAAAGCTTGTCACGCATTTGCAGTTTTGCAATTTCGCAGGATTTCGCAAGTTTATACGCCCTTTTTTGCAGGCCCTGCAATGGCGAGTTAGAGCAAACTAGCGGTCCATTCGCCTGTGCACCCGTCGGAGTACCCGCACCCCATGCCAACGGCCAAGAGTCCCGTATCCGCCGGCGCGAGGTTTCGCGCAGCCCTCACCGCAGAAAAGCCGCTTCAGGTCGCCGGCGCCGTCAACGCCTACTCGGCCCTGCTTGCCGAGCGGGCCGGGTTCAAGGCGATCTACCTCTCGGGGGCCGGCGTGGCCAACGCCTCGTTCGGGTTGCCGGACCTCGGCATCACCAGCCTGAACGACGTCTGCGAAGACGTCCGTCGCATCACTTCCGCGACGGACGTGCCGCTGCTCGTCGATGCGGACACCGGGTGGGGTGCCGCATTCAACATCTCGCGCACGATCTCGGACCTGATCAAGTCCGGCGCCGGTGCCTGCCACCTCGAAGACCAGGTGCAGGCGAAGCGCTGCGGTCACCGCCCGGGCAAGGCACTCGTCTCGGCCGACGAGATGGTCGACCGCATCAAGGCCGCCGTCGACGGCCGCACCGACGACCAGTTCGTGATCATGGCGCGCACCGACGCGCACGCCGTCGAAGGCCAGCAGGCCGCGATCGATCGCGCCTTGAAATACGTCGAGGCCGGCGCGGACATGATTTTTGCCGAAGCGCTCACCACGCTCGACGAGTACCGCCAGTTCACGTCGGTGGTGAAGGTGCCGGTGCTGGCCAACATCACCGAATTCGGCAAGACGCCGCTATTCACCGTGCAGGAGCTCGCAGCCGCCGGCGCCCAGCTGGTGCTGTATCCGCTGTCCGCATTTCGCGCAATGTCAAAGGCTGCCGAGATCGTCTACGGTGCCTTGCGCCAGGAAGGCACGCAGCAGGGCGTGCTCGACCGCATGCAGACTCGCGCCGAGCTGTACGAAGTGCTCGGCTACCACGACTACGAGCAGAAGCTCGACGAGCTCTTCGTGCGCGAAGGCACCGTCAAATAGACCAGTACGAGAGCACAGCCATGAGCAGTAACGAGATTTCCCCCGCCGG
>JBAVJR010000469.1:0-5104 GCA_049687855.1 Steroidobacteraceae bacterium
ACGCCGGCCGCCTCGTGCGTGAGGTCGACGATGTCCGCCTCCTCGGGCGCCAGCTGCAGGCGCTTCATGCGCTGGTCAACTCCCGCACTTTGCCCATGCGGCCACGTATTCCTGCCAATGCGGCCGCTGCGCCCCCAGCAGCCCCGCGCGGACGAGTTCGACCTCGCGCTCGTACTCGTCGTGCGTGAGGCGGCCGCGCATGAGTTCGAAACGCAGGTAGATCAGGAACGTGTTGACGGCGTCGGTCTCGCAGTAATTGCGGATCTCCTCGCTGCGTCCCTGCAAATGCGCATCCCAGACGCCCTCGCCCGACCAGCCGAGCTTGCCGGGGAAGCCGAGCAGCTGCGACATCTGGTCGAGACCGACGCGCCCACGGCCCTGGAACCCCGCGAGGACGTCCATGAGGTCGACGTGCCGCCAGTGGAAGCGGCTGATGTAGTTGTTCCACTTGTAAGACTGGTCCATGTCGCCCATCTCCCAGTAGCGATGGGCCTGGACCTTGTGGCGCAGCGCACGGTAGTGCAGCACCGGCAGGTCGAAACCTGCGCCGTTCCAGCTGACCAGCGTCGGCGCCAGGCGCTCGATGCCGTCGAAGAAGCGGCGCACCAGTTCTTCCTCGGACGAATCCGGCTCGCCGAGGCTCCAGACCCTGAAGCCGTCGCGCGAACGCATCGCGATGGAGATCGCGACGATGCGCTGCTGTTCGAGCGACAGGAACTCGTTGCCGGTCTGCTCGCGCTGCCGCGTGTGCATGACGTAGCCGACCTGCTTGTCAGTCAGGGTTTCGAGCCCGTGGAGCCGGCGGCCGAACTCGACGTCGGGGACCGTCTCGATGTCGAATGCCATGACGTTGTTGACGATGCTCATTGCGATTGCTCCACACGCTTCATCAGCACTGCGACGGCCACCACGAGACCTGCCTCGTCCGTGAGCGTCACGTGTCCCTCGCCGGCGCCGAGCCTGTCGCGGAGCGCACGCCCGCGCTCGGACCAGATCACCTCGGGCCGGCCCCAGGCATTTGGCATGATGCCGACGTCGCGAATCCAGATGCCATGCGCAAAGCCCGTGCCGAGCGCCTTGACAATGGCTTCCTTGGCGGCGAACCGCATCGCAAGGAAGCGCACCGGGCGCTTGTAGTCACGGAAGCCCGCCTCTCCCTCGGGCAACAGCAACCGGCGCACGAAATGCTCGCCGTGCCGTGCGTAGACCTCTTCGACGCGCGCGAGCTGCACGACGTCGGTGCCGATGCCGAAGATCATGGGTGGGTGCTCAGGGCGCGCTCGTCGGCAGGCCGCGGCGGGCCTCGACCATCAGGCGTCGCATTTCGCGCACTGCCGCGCCGAGGCCGTCAAACACGGCGCGCGCGATGATCGCGTGGCCGATGTTCAGCTCGACGATATCCGCGATCGCCGCGACGGGCTGCACGTTGTGATAGTGCAGGCCGTGTCCGGCGTGCACGGTCAGGCCGATCTGCGCCCCGTGGCGCGAGCCGTGGACCAGCCGCATCAACTCCTTCGCCTGGTGTTCGCCGGTCGCTTCCGCATACGCCCCCGTGTGCAGTTCGACGACGGGTGCGCCGATCTCGAGCGAGGCCTCGATCTGTCGCGGGTCCGGATCGATGAACATCGAGACGCGGATGCCGCATTCACGCAGGGCGGCGCAGTATTCCTTGAGCCGCGGCTTCTGCCCGGCCACGTCGAGACCGCCCTCGGTCGTCACCTCGGTGCGCTTCTCCGGCACCAGGCACACGTCCTGCGGGCGCACCTGGCGCGCAATGGCGATCATCTCGTCAGTGGCCGCCATTTCGAGATTCATGCGCGTCTGCAACGTCGACCGAAAACGGCGCACGTCGTGGTCCTGGATGTGGCGACGGTCCTCGCGCATGTGCAGCGTGATGCTGTCCGCGCCGGACTGCTCGGCGACGAGCGCCGCATGCAATGGATCGGGATACGGCGCACGGCGCGCCTGCCGCAGCGTCGCGACGTGGTCGATATTGACGCCGAGCTTGATCGGGTGGGTCAGCTGCAAAGGATCAACCTCCGTCCGCCTTGCCTGCATGTGCGCGCATTTCGAGAGCCACTGCGCGCGTCCGCAGCGGCCGGCCGTCGAGCACCCGGTCGAGCGCCGCCCGCAACAGGCGGCGGGCATCCGCCAGGCTGCGCGGGTCGTCCAGTTCTTCGCGCGCAAGCGAGAGCAGCGATGCGCCGCAAAATATCAGGGTTCCCTCCGCCACTCCATCGAGCGGCTCGGCACCGCCCTCGAGGCCGTAACGGTAGCTGCGTACCGGCTCGAGCGGTTCGCCGCTCGCGGCTTCGCGCTCGAGATTGAGGCCCCAGCCCAGTTCTTCGAGCAGTCGCTTCTCGAACAGTCGCAGCGCCCGCCCGGGATCGTAGTCGGGTGCGTACAGGCGCGCGATCAGGATCGCATAAGCATCGAACAACACGGGATGCGGGTCGTTCCGCTGCAGCAGCTTCAGCAGCAGCTCGTTCGCGTAGAACCCGCTCATCAGGCGATCGCCGGCCAGCGTGGCGGGCGGACGAACGCGTTCGGCCGACGCCAGGTGCCCCGCTTCGCCGCGGCCACTCCAGGAAACCAGCGACTCCGTGAACGGCTGCAACGCGCCGCCCGTCGCCGTGGAACCCGACTGCCGCGAGGCCCGCGAGAACACCGCGACCCTGCCGTACGTGCGCGTCATCAGCTCCAGGATGCGGCTCGTGTCGCGCCAGGGGTAATGATGCAGCAGGAAGGCGGGCTCGAGGTTTACCCGCCGGGTTCCGCTCATGATTCGTATCCGAACTTGCGCATCGCGTTTTCGTCGTCCGACCAGCCTTCCTTGACCTTGACCCAGAGTTCGAGGTGCACGGGCTGATTGAAGTGACGGTTGAGGTCGAGCCGCGCCTGGCGGCCGATTTCCTTCAGCAGTGAACCGCCCTTGCCGATGACGATGGCCTTCTGGCCCGCGCGCTCGACCCAGATCACGGCCTGCACCACCAGCTTGCCGGGCTCATCCTCGGACGGGCCGATGCCCTCGATCTCGACGACGAGGCCGTACGGCAGTTCTTCCTGCAGGCGCAGCATCAGCTTTTCGCGGATGAGCTCGGCGGCCATGAAATGATCCGGCGAATCCGTCACCTGCTCTTCCGGGAAGATGCGTGGCTGCTCGGGCAGGTATTTCGCAATGACCTCGGGCAGCCGTTCGAGCGTCGTCCGGCGCGTCGCCGAGATCGGCACCACTTCGGCGAACGCGGCTTTCTGCGTGAGGTCCTGGATGAAGGGCAGCAGCCTTTCCTTCGGGTGCGCGCGGTCGACCTTGTTGATCAGCAGCACGATCGGCAGGCCCGCCTGCTTGAGTTCGTCGAGCACGCGCTCGTCTTCCTCCGTCCAGCGCAGCGCCTCGACCACGAACAGGTTCACGTCCACGTCCGACAGCGACGAGATCGCGGTGCGGTTCATGTACCTGTTCATCGCGCGCGTCTGCCGGATGTGGATGCCGGGCAGGTCGACGAACGCGATCTGCATCCCGGGCCTGTTCAGTACGCCATGAATGCGCGTGCGCGTGGTCTGCGGCTTCGGGCTCACGATGCTGACCTTCTGCCCGATCAGCGCGTTCAACAGCGTGGACTTGCCGACGTTCGGTCGGCCCGCGAGCGCGGCAAATCCGCAGCGGATCACCGGCTCGTCGCCCGCCGGAGGTATGATCGGTTCGTCTGTCATGGTCTCTCCTGCACGCGGCCCAGGGCCTCCAGCACGCTTTGTGCAGCTTCCTGCTCGGCACGGCGCCGGCTGGAGCCCCTGCCCGTCGCCCGCAACGCAAGCTCGGCGGATTCGCAACTCGCGACGAACCACTGTTCGTGCGGTTCGCCGCCCACTTCTTCCAGCGCGTATTTCGGCAGCGCCAGTCCGCGCGACTGCAGTTCTTCCTGCAATCGCGTCTTGGGATCCTTCAGGGTCTCGGCCGAGGGCAGTTCGCGCAGCCGCTCGCCGAGCAGCCCCTGTACCACGTCGAGGGCGACCTCGATGCCACCGTCAAGGTAGATCGCGCCGAGAATCGCCTCGAGGCTGTCCGCCAGGATGGAATCACGGCGGAAGCCGCCCGACTTCAGTTCGCCGCCGCCGAGCCGCAACTGCTCACCGAGGTCGAGCTCGCTGCCGATCGCCGCGAGCGTCGGACTGCTCACCAGCGCGGCGCGGTATCGGCTGAGGTCGCCTTCAGGCGCCTGAGGATAGGTGCGAAACGCGAGCAGCGCGACCGCGAAGTTGAGGACCGAGTCACCGAGGAATTCGAGGCGCTCGTAGTTGGTGCGGCTGGCGCTGCGGTGGGTCAGCGCCGCCTCGAGCAGCCCGGGATCACGAAAGCGATACCCGAGCCGCCGCGCGGACCATTCATCGGCGTTCAGCAAGGCCCGCCGTCACTGTGGGATGGAGACCGTCTTGTCGAACTTGACCAGCAGGAACACGTTCGCAATGAACGGCTGCTCGGCCTCGTAGGACGCGACCAGGTCGTAACCTTCGGCGGTCTTGTCGATCTCGATTTCTTTCCAGCCGATGCTGCCGATGTCCTCGACGTCCCAGCGGCGCTCGAGCGAGCGGCGGATGAGCGCCGGGTTGGTCTCGATGGCGGCGTGTTCGTCGCGCACCTGCTCGAGCGAGCGCGCGACCTTGGTGTACTCGAGGTACACCGGCACCAGCCGGATGCCGCCATACAGCGCCGAGCCGAGGATCAGCAGGATGACGACGATGCCGAGAAACGTCGCGCCGCGTTCACGTTGTTTCATCACGGTTCTCCCTTGCTAGTTCAATGGATGGCCTTGCCGATGCGGTCCCACAGGGGCGCGCCAGGCAATTTCCAGTTCAGCCAGATGCGGACGGCCCTGCCGACGACGTTGTCGACCGGCACATAGCCGACTTCCGGGAACCGGCTGTCGCGGCTGTTGTCCCGGTTATCGCCCATGAAGAAGTAGTGGCCCGCCGGCACTGCGTCGTCGAAGTCCACCGAGGGGCGCTCGCCGATGTAGAGCGTGCGGTGCTCGACCGCGCCAAGGCGTTCGATGCCGATCTGCGCCCGGGGCGTGCTGCCGTACGGCTCGGAGTAGCCGTCGAGCGT
>JBAVJR010000470.1:0-7932 GCA_049687855.1 Steroidobacteraceae bacterium
GTCGAAAATCATGGCGTGCAAGGTGCCTGCCGTGGGGCGCATCGCGCTTTCGCCCATGCTCAACGAGCGTGGCCGGTTGATCGGCGACTTCACGCTGTGCCGCGTTGCGGAGGAACGCTTCTTCGTCGTGGGCACGTACGCGGCCGAAGTCTTCTATCTGCGCTGGTTCGAGCGGCACCTGCCGCCGACCGGCGTCTCGGTGCGGCCCTGCGCCATGGAATACCTAGGGCTGTCGGTGGCTGGCCCCGCATCGCGCGCAGTGCTGCAGCAGCTCGTCGACCACGACCTGTCGACCGCTGCGTTTCCGTTCATGTCGTTCGCGCAGATGGACGTCGGCATGGTCCCGGCGCTAGTCGGTCGCGTCTCGTTCACGGGCGAGATGGGTTACGAGCTGTGGGTGACGTCGGAGTACCTGAGAACGCTGTACGACCTGCTGCACGCGGCGGGCAGGGCGCATGGCCTGAAGAACTTCGGCGGCCGGGCGCTCAACTCGCTGCGGCTGGAGAAGAGCTTCGGCAACTGGGCGCGTGAGTTCCGTCCGATCTACGGTCCGTACGAAGCGGGCCTGGGTCGTTTCGTGCATCTCGACAAGCCGGACTTCATCGGCAAGGCCGCCGCGTCCGCCGAGAAGGCAAGCGGTGGCGTGCGCAAGCTCATCACGCTGGCCGTCGATGCCAGGGATGCGGATGCGATCGGCGACGAACCGATCTGGCACGGCGACAAGGTCGTGGGTTGGGTGACTTCGGGTGGCTATGGCCACACGGTGGGCAAGTCGATCGCGCTCGGCTACGTCGACAACGCCGTGGCGGGGGAGACGAACGGATTCGCCGTGGAACTGATGGGTGAGCGTCGGGCTGCGGTCCGCAGCGCGGACGCGCTCGTCGATCCCCAGGGCTTGCGGATGCGTGCCTGAGGTGCACGCCATCCAGGCCATGGACTACCGGATCGATCGGCAATGACCCGCAGCGCGGTGCGACTCTTCGGCGTGGCGCCGTTCCTCGTGGGCGCCGTGCTCGCCGCCTGGTCGGGTCCCGTAGTGGCAGCGCCGCCGCTGCAGATCGACCTCGACGCGTTCGATGCATCCCGCACCCAGGTCGCGTTGCCCAGCGGCATTTCGCTCGCCTATGTCGACGTGGGGCCGCGCGACGCGCCCGTCGTGCTGCTGATCCACGGCTACACCAGCAATGCGCGTGGCTGGGTGCCGCTGCTGCCGCACCTTGATCAGTCGCGCCGTTACCTGATCCCGGACCTGCGGGGTCATGGTCAATCGAGCAAGCCGGATTGCTGCTACGACCGCACCACGTTCGCCTACGACCTGCGGCTGCTGCTCGACGCCCTGCACGTCGATCGTGCCGACGTGGTTGGCACCTCGCTTGGCAGCCTCATTGCCCAGGCCTTCGCCGAGAACTGGCCCGAGCGCACCCGTCGACTAGTGTTGCAGTCCTCGACCGGCGGTCAGTTGGCTGCGTGCGAGTCCGAACCTGCAGGCGAGGCGGCATTCGATTTCCGCAACGCGATCCTGGCGCTGCAGGATCCGATCGACCCGGAATCGCAGTTCATGATCGCGTGGTACACGTCCACGGCGCCAGTGGATGCGGAGTTCCTGCGCCGGCAGCGCCGTGACGCTGCCGCAATCCCGATCCGCGTCTGGCTCGCGATCCTGGACCAGGGCCTGAACCTGCGCGACCTGCAGGCCGACCTGCGACGGATCCGTGCGCCGACGCTGCTGATCTGGGGCAGCAGGGACAATCTGTTCGGCGCGCGCGACCGCTGCTCGTTGCGCGCGGGCTTGCCCCAAGCCGAAGTCCGCCTTTTCGACGAGCTCGGCCACAACGCCTATTGGGAGGACCCGCTAGCCGTGGCGGCCGTGATCAATCCGTTCCTCGCCGCGAAATGATTCCCGGACCGCCTGGCGCCGCTACCGTGGCCGCGTGGCATCGGGCGGCCCTGCGCCGCGCCGAGGTTGACGTTCGGCCGTGGGCGGGCGCCCGAAGTGACCGCGATAGCACTTCGAGAAGTGCGGCGGCGACTTGAACCCGCACGCCGTGCTGATCGCCATGATGGGCATCGACGTCTGCACCAGCAGTTCACGCGCGCGCTTCAACCGCAGCTCCAGGTAATAGCGCTTCGGTACACAGTTGACGTGCCGCTGGAACAAGCGCTCGATCTGGCGCCGCGACAAGCCCGACTGCCGCGCGATCTGCTCGAGCGGCAGCGGATTCTCGATATTGGCTTCCATCATCGACGCCACCGCGATCACGCTGCGATGCACGTTGCCGACCTGCGCGCGCAACGGCACGTACTGGCGGTCGTCCGCATCGCGGATGCGTTCGACGATGAACTGCTCGGACACCCGCTGCGACACCAGCGGGCCGAGCTTGTCCTCGATCAGCTTCAACATCAGCTCGAGCGGCGCGACGCCGCCCGAGCACGTGTAGCGATTGCGATCGATCGTAAAGAGATGGTCCGACAGCAGCACCCGCGGGAACTGCTCGCGCAGCGCCGACAGGTTCTCCCAATGGATCGTCGCGTGATAGCCGTCCAGCAGCCCGGCTTGCGCGAGCGCGTATCCGCCCGTGCAGAGCGCGCCCAGCGGCATGCGCTTGGCGGCAAGCCGGCGCAGCACGGTGACGAGGGCAGGGGAGACGGCCTCACGCACGTTGATGCCACCGCAC
Source organism: Steroidobacteraceae bacterium (assembly GCA_049687855.1). Lineage (GTDB taxonomy): Bacteria > Pseudomonadota > Gammaproteobacteria > Steroidobacterales > Steroidobacteraceae > RPQJ01. The sequence goes on from JBAVJR010000470.1 coordinate 2,676, forward strand.
ACGAACACCAGGTCGACGTTGAGTGCGTCGGCCAGGCGTGTCGTCGGCGTCATCATGAGGCCATTGCTGGCAGTGACGGGTTCGCCGTCCGGAGAGACCACCAGCCATTCGTATGCGTTCTGGCCCGAGACGCGATTGGCCATGCGCAGCGGCTCGATCGCGTTGGTCAGCGCGATCATGGAATAGTCCGGCAGCGTCAGGAACGCATAGCGTGTCTTGGGCGTGGCCGAGTGGCCGTGAGCGTTGGTCGCGGACAATCTCACTGGAACGTCTCCCCTGGGCCAGACGAGGCCGGCGCGGGCGAGTATACGATTGGCTGACGCATTTAAATAAGCCCTTGTCGCAAACGGAGTGCTCACCGTCGGCCCCGTTGCTAAACTGCGGCGAAAGAACGTGCAACCGTGGGGGGACTTTCCCGTACGGACGCGCGCAATCGCGGAAGGGGTACCGGGATGAAATCGCATGCGCGCGTAGTGGTGATCGGCGGTGGCGTGGTGGGCGTGAGCACGCTCTACCACCTCACCAGGAAGGGTTGGTCCGATGTCGTCCTGCTCGAACGCACCGAACTGACGGCCGGCTCGACCTGGCACGCCGCGGGCCTGCTGCCGCTCTTCAACATGAGCTACACCGTTGGCCAGCTGCACAAGTACTCGGTCGACCTGTACAAGCGCCTGCCGGCCGAGACCGGCCAGGACGTCAGCTTCCACGTGACCGGCAACTTGCGCCTCGCCACCTGCCGCGACCGCATGGACGAATACAAGAAGTACTGCGGCACGGCCAACACGATCGGCGTGCCATTCCAGTTGATTTCTCCGGCCGAGGTCAAGGAACTGTGGCCGCTCGTGAACCTGGGTGGCGATGCCGACACGCCGGCGGTCATCGGCGCGCTCTATCATCCAGACGATGGCCACATTGCGCCGGCCGACCTGACGATGGCGCTGCGCAAGGCCGCGCGCGCCGCGGGGGCCGAGATCAACGAACAGACCGAAGTGACCGGCGCGGCGCAGTTGCCAGGCGGCGAGTGGAAGCTCACGACGAACAAGGGCGAGATCACCGCCGAGCATGTCGTGCTCTGCACCGGCAACTACGCTCGCCAGACGGGCCGCATGTTCGGCCTCAAGGTGCCGGCGATACCGGTCGAACACCAGTACATCGTCTACGACGAATCACCCGAGCTGAAGGCGTATCGCCAGTCGGGCGGCCGCGAGCTCGCCGTGCTGCGCGAGCCTGACCAATCGTATTACTTCCGCGAGGAACGCATGGGCTGGATTCTCGGCCCTTACGAGGCCGGCGCGCCTGCGCGCTTTGCTGACGGGGTGCCGAGCTGGTTCGGCAAGGACCTCTTTCCAGGCGAACTGGAGCGGTTGCTGCCCCACGTCGAAGCGGCGCAGCGTCGCGTGCCGGGGTTGGAGCGTTGCGGCATCAAGGACATCGTCAACGGTCCAATCGCGTACACGCCCGATGGCAGCCCGCTCGTCGGGCCGGCCTGGGGCGTCAAGAACGTCTGGATCAACGAAGGCCACAGCTTCGGCATCACGGCCGCGGGCGGTGCCGGCTGGCAACTGGCCGAATGGATCGTCGAAGGCGAGCCGGGCATCGACATGCTGGCGGTGGATCCGCGTCGTTTCGGCGCTTACACGAGCAAGCGATACCTCGTGGCGAAGAACGAAGAAGCGTATCGCGACGTCTTCACGATCCATTACCCGGACGAAGAGCGCCACGACGCGCGCCCGGCCAAGACGAGTCCGGTATACGACAAGCTGAGGCGCTTAGGCGCCGTGTTCGGCCAGCGCTACGGCTGGGAACGCGCCAACTGGTTCGCCCCGGCAGGCGTCGAACCGAAAGACGTCTGGAGCTTCCGCCGCAGCAACTATTTCGAGCACGTCGGCAACGAATGCCGCCGGTTGCGCGAGCAGGTCGGCGTGATCGACTTATCACCGTTCACCAAGTTCGAAGTGACGGGCGCCGGTGCAGAGGCGTGGCTGGACAGCCTCGTCGCGAACAAGGTGCCGGCCAAGGTCGGGCGCATCGCTCTGTGCCACGCGCTCACGAAGCGCGGCGGGATTCGTTCGGAGTTCACGATCACCAAGCTCGCCGACCAGCACTACTACGTGGTCAGCGCCGGTGCGGCCGAGCGTTACGACTCGGACTTCCTGCAGAAGCGCCTGCCGACCGACGGCTCGGTCACGCTGCGCAACATCACCGGTTCGCGCGGTGTGTTCGTGCTCGCGGGCCCGCGCGCGCGCGACGTCATGGCGAAACTCACCGACGTGCCGCTCGACAATGCGTCGTTCCCCTGGCTGACGGGGCAGGTGATCGAAGCCGGCCTCGCCACCGACGTCTACGCACTGCGCGTGAACTTCGTCGGCGCGCTCGGCTGGGAACTGCATTTCCCGATCGAGTACGCGCACGGGCTGTTCGACGCCATCTTTGCGGCGGGTGCCGAATACGGCATCGGCATGGCCGGCATGCGCGCGATGGAGTCGCTGCGCATGGAGAAGTCCTACCGCATGTGGGGCAGCGACCTGACGCGCGACAACACGCCGCTCGAGGGCGGCCTGGCGCGTTTCGTGCGCATGGAGAAGGGTGCCTTCACGGGTCGCGAGGCGCTCGAGCGGCAGCAGAAGGACGGCGTGCCGCTCAGCTTCGTCACGCTCGAAGTGCACGGGGTCACGGACGCGGATCCGCTCGGCAACGAACCGATCTTCGCACCCGACGGCAAGCTGGTCGGCCGCGCCACCTCAGGCTACTACGGACATTGCCTGCGCAAGAGCCTGGCCATCGGTTACGTGAAGCCGGAGTTCGCTGCCGTCGGCACCGAGTTGATGCTCGAAATGCTCGGCGAGCGCAAGCGCGCAACCGTGCTGGTCGACTCGCCCTACGATCCGCAGAACGCCGACCTGAGGGCCTGATGCGGAAGTTCTCCGGCTGGACACTGCTCAAGGAAGCCTTCGGCGGCCAGCAGGGGTGGACGCCGCAGTGGCGTCGTGCGGCGCTGCAGCCTGAGTACGACGCGATCATCATCGGCGGCGGGGGCCATGGGCTCGCCGCAGCGTATTACCTGGCGGCGGAGCACGGCATCACCCGAACTGCAGTGCTCGAGAAAGGCTGGATCGGGGGCGGCAATACCGGGCGCAATACGACCATCATCCGTTCGAACTACCTGTTCGACGAGAGCGCGGCGCTCTACGATCACGCGCTCAAGCTGTGGGAGACCCTCTCGCAGGTCCTCAACTACAACGTCATGTTCTCGCCGCGCGGCGTGCTGATGCTGGCGCACACGGTGCACGACGTGCAGGTGGCCAAGCGTCACATCCACGCCAACCGCGGCAATGGTGTCGACAACGAGTGGCTCTCGCCGGAAGAAGCAAAAGCCTACTGCCCGCCGCTCAATATCGAACGGAATATTCGCTATCCCGTGCTGGGTGGCGCCCTGCAGCGACGTGGCGGCACAGCTCGACACGATGCCGTGGCCTGGGGCTATGCACGCGCCGCAGATGCGCTCGGCGTCGACATCATCGAGAATTGCGAGGTCACGGGCCTGGTCCGTGACGCATCCGGTGCGATGGAGGCGGTCCAGACCTCGCGCGGCTTGACCCGCTGCCGTCGCGTCGGTGTCTCGGCCGCCGGCAACACGAGCGTCGTGCTGGGTCTCGCCGACGTGCGACTGCCGCTCGAGAGTTTCCCGCTGCAGGCGCTCGTGTCCGAGCCTGTGAAGCCCGCCGTGCCGTGTGTCGTGATGTCGAACTCGATCCACGCGTACATCAGCCAGTCCGACAAGGGTGAACTCGTGATCGGCGCCGGTACCGACGCCTACACCAGCTACACGCAGCGCGGTGCGCTGCACGTCAATTCACACACGCTGTCGGCAATCTGCGAATTGTTCCCTGCGTTTCGTCGCATGCGCATGCTGCGCAACTGGGGCGGCATCGTCGACGTGACGCCGGATCGCTCGCCGATCATCGCCAAGACGCAGGTTGCGGGCCTGTACGTTAACTGCGGCTGGGGCACCGGTGGGTTCAAGGCCACGCCTGGTTCGGGTCACCTGCTGGCGTGGACGATGGCCAGGGACGAGCCGCACCCGATCAATGCGCCGTTCACGATCGAACGATTCCGCGACGGTCACCTGATCGACGAGGCGGCCGCTGCGGCGGTCGCGCATTGAGCCCGCCATGCTCCTGATTCAATGCCCGTATTGCGGCCTGCGCCCCGAACTCGAATTCGCGTATGCGGGACAGGCGCACGTCGCGCGTCCTGCCGACCCCTCGGCCACTTCGCCGGACCAGTGGGCGGAATTCCTGTACCTGCGCAACAACACCAGGGGCATCCACGCGGAGCGCTGGCGTCACGCGCGCGGCTGCGCGCGCTTCTTCAACGCGCTGCGCGACACCACGACCGACCATTTCCTGGCGACGTACCGTGCCGGTGAACCGATGCCTGCGATCGCGGCTGGGCAGAAGCCGTGAGCGGGCGTCGCATCGAACACGGTGGTCGCGTCGATCGGTCGCGCGTCATCCGTTTCACGTTCGACGGCAAGACCTACAGCGGCTGCGCCGGCGACACGCTCGCTTCCGCATTGCTGGCGAACGGCGTGCGGGTGTTCGGTCGTTCGTTCAAGTATCACCGCCCACGGGGTGTCATCGCCGCAGGCTCGGAGGAGCCCAATGCCCTGGTCACCGTGAGACGCGACAAAGCGCGCTGCACGCCGAACTTGCGTGCGACGCAGGTGGAGTTGTACGACGGCCTGGTCGCCGAGAGCCAGAATCGCTGGCCGAGCCTCGACTTCGACGTGCAGGCCGTCAACGACCTGTTGTCGCCGCTGCTGCCGGCGGCTTTCTATTACAAGACGTTCATGTGGCCGCGCGCCGCGTGGCACAGGCTGTACGAGCCGTTCATTCGCCGTGCGGCCGGTCTCGGCGAACCGCCCACGCTGCCGGATCCGGACCGTTACTCGCAGCGCTTCGCGCACTGCGACGTCCTGGTCGTCGGCGCAGGGCCAGCCGGTATCGCCGCAGCGCTGACGGCCTCCGCCGGTGGTGCGCGCGTGGTGTTGTGCGACGAACAGCCGGATTTCGGCGGCTCGCTGCTCGACGAGCCGACTGCCACGATCAATGGAGTGACGTCGGCGGAATGGATTAGGGGTTCGATCGCAACCTTGCGCTCGCGTGCGAACGTCCAGCTGCTGGCCAGGACGACGGCATTCGGGTATTTCCCTCACAACCTGATCGGTTTGAACGAGCGGATCACGGAGCACCTG
>JBAVJR010000471.1:0-1837 GCA_049687855.1 Steroidobacteraceae bacterium
GATCCAGAGATAGGAACGGCTCGAGCCCGCGATCAACGCGTGCTGATAGCCGGGGTCGAGGTCGACGACGTTATAGCCGCCATAGAACGGGCCGAAGAACGAGACCTTGAGTGCGGCAACGTCCGGCTGGCCGAGGAACTTCGCCTTGCCGCTCGCCTCGCTCCACTCCGCCTTGTCCACGCGGTAGCCGCGGTTCAGCACGGACACCGTGCCGTCCGGCAGCAGCTGGTAAGTGGCGGTGACCTGTTCCATGCCGCGCTCGAAGCTGTGATCGAGCCGGGCCACCTCGTACCAGCGACCCATGTACCGCTCGACCTGGAAACCCGTGACGGGCTCGATGCCCTCCGGCACGTCGACGCAACCCGCGACGAATGCGATCAATGCGAGCGTGAGGACCCGGGGCTGAAATCGTGGAGGCATGGACCTGGTTTCCTGCAATGGCTGGGATTTGTATACACATGCCGGGGCCGGCATGCCATCCCTTCGCGCGGGTCAGGCCTGCGGAGTCGACGTTGCAGCGACACCTTTTGCACGCGGCGGAATCTTCGCGATGCGGGCGGCGGCCTCGGCCTTGACCCGCTGCAGCAGGGCGTGATCGCGCCGCAACTCCTCGGCGCGCGCATTCTTTTCTGCAACGAGGGCATCGCTCAGCAGCGCACCGAACGTGCGTAAGGGTGCGATCTGGAAGCCGTGCCTGCGGAACAGCCGATAGATTTCCTTGACCTTCCCGGGCGGCACGTCTCGCCCGAGCGTGAAGGACTCGAAGCGCCCCTCCATTGCCAGCAGCGCCGCCTCCGCGAGGCAAGCGTAGGCAACTCCCTGGGGCAGGCCGATGTCGAAACTGAAATTCACCGGGCCCGGAATCATCACCTCGCCGCTCTCGACCACCAGCACGTCCGGGCGCGTCGCGGCCTCCTCGGCGGAGATGTCCGGCGGCAGCGCCACGTCGAGGATGACCGCGCCAGGCTTGCACTGGCTGACGTCGAGGACGCGCTGGCCGAACGCCGATGTCGCCGTCACGATCAGGTCGCAATCGCCCACCCAGCGCGTCGTCGTGGTGTCGAGCTCGACGTGAGTGCCGGGTGTCTCCTCGAGGATCTTCTGCTTGAGCGCAGTGAGCCGGTCCGGCTCGATCGACACGAGCACCACGTCGTGCACGGCTGCCGCCAGCAGGCGCGAGCAGACCGAGCCGATCGAGCCCGTCGCTCCGACGACCATGGCCTTGGCGTGCGACAGATCGGCCCACCCCATCCGTCGCGCCGTGAGCTTGGCCGTCTCGAGCGTGGCCGCGATCGTGAGACTGTTGCCGGTCGTGACCGGGATCGACGCACGCCGCGCCACCGTGACTCCCGCATCCCCCACCACTTTCGTGAACGCGCCGAGGCCGACGATCTGCGCACCCTGCGCGGCCGCGTCGCGCACGGCCTGATCGAGTCTGCGATACGTGAATTCCGGCGGACGGCTCAGCATCTGGCGCGGCGTCGCGCCCAGTGCATAGATGAATCCCTTGACCTGCTGGCCCGTGGCGGGCGAAACGCCGCCGTCGACGCGACCGACACGCGAGGCGGGCATGTAGGCCGCGCTGGTTTCGACCAGCGAGCGCGGCAGATGGCGGGTCCAGCGATAGCGTGGGTGATTCGCGAGGTAGTCGACGGTCAGCGGATGCAGGACGAACGCGAAGCGGTTGGCGCCCCTGGCGTCAACGGTCTCCCTCTCCGGTTTCTCCCTCGTCGCGGTCACGCCGCGGACCCCTGGACCCTGACGTTTCATTGTTGGGCCGCAGGGAGATGCTGCCCATTCGTAATGCCCCTTAGGGCTCCCGCTGACGGAACTTGAG
>JBAVJR010000472.1:0-3841 GCA_049687855.1 Steroidobacteraceae bacterium
CATCATGGGAACCGGCGAATTGCTTGCCGGGAACCCGCAGCTCGCCCGCTCGATCAAGTACCGGTTTCCGTATCTCGATCCGCTGAACCACATCCAGGTCGAGCTGCTGCGGCGGTACCGCGCCGGCGACAAGGATGAACGCAGCCGTCGCGGCATCCACCTGACCATCAACGGCATCGCCGCGGGTCTGCGCAACAGCGGTTAGCGCTGCACGGGCGCCGGGGTACCCGCGCAAACGGGTGACTCACGCACTTTAACTAGCGGGCTTAACCTGCTGATAATTAACCGCTTTTCTGCTTTGGAATCGCGACTCACCGCAGCCGCCTCGCGGCCGCGGCAGCACTAGGTACAACTCGAAATGCCGTCACGCCGCAACGCGGCGTACAAAGCAGATGAGTCCCGCGTGTCGATGCCTGCTGGCGGTCGGCGACACGGGGCCGGGCGGGCCAGGGCCGCAGCCGATCTCGCTTGCAGTCCGCCCCCCCGCGTCCGCAGCGCACTCGCGCGGCGGAATGCCTTGGCTGACGGGCCACTGTGTCCAGCCCGGCCCGGCGGCGAGGCATCGAGATCCGGAGCCAGCATGGCCGAGCGCGCCCTGTCGACGCTCGGCCTTTTACACTGGGGGGATGGCCATGAACGAGTGGAACACCAAAGTCCCGCGCCATCTCTGGATCGTGGGCGCACTGACGTCGCTGTGGAATGCGGTCGGCGCATTCGACTATGCCGCTACGCAATTCCGTGTCGAGTCCTACATGAGCCAGTTCACGCCGGAGCAGCTCGCTTATTTCTACGCGTTTCCAGCCTGGGCCGATGCCGCGTGGGCGATCGCGGTCTGGTGCGCACTGCTTGGCTCCCTGTGCCTGTTGTTGCGGAAAGCCTGGGCTGTCTGGCTGTTCGGGGCATCCATCGTCGGCATGGTGCTCACCGGGATCTACAGCTACGTGCTGACGGATGGCATGGCGCTGATGGGAACCGGCGGTGCGATGTTTACAGCAGTCATCTGGCTCATCGCCTTCAGCCTGTTCTTCTATGCACGCGCCATGGCCCGGCGCGGAGTGTTGCGCTGAATGAACGCAAGGCCGAGCGGTTCACAATGAAATCGCTCGGCAAGATACCGGACGGGCTGCGACGGGAACGCATGCAGTCGTCGCCGCTCCTGCCGTGGCCGTTCGATTGATCGGGCCCAACGGCGGCCATGGCGTGGAGAACAGCGATGCTTGACTATCTTTTTCTGGGCCTCGTGGTCGGGTATTTCGCCTGGCGCGTGCTGTCGTCGCTGCTCATACGGCGTCGATTGCCGGCGCTGCTCAAGGATGGGGCGCAGGTGGTTGACGTGCGCAGCCTCGCGGAATTCGCGGGTGGTCACGCGGCGGGGAGCGTGAACATTCCGCTGCCGGAGATCGGCCAGCGCGCCGGGGAGCTGGATCGGAACCGGCCGGTGATCGTGTGCTGTGCGTCCGGCACGCGCAGCGCGCTGGCGGCCCACCGGCTGCGCGGGCAAGGGTTCAAGCAGGTGCTGAACGCGGGTTCGTGGCGCAGTCTGCGTCTTCCACGTGCGTGAAGCGTGCGCGCGGTGGCCCGGGGTGCTGCAGGCCGGATGAGAGTCAAACGGGGCCAGGGCGACAGCACAGCTTCGCCCTGGCCCGAGGAAACACGCAGGCGCGACGTCAGGCTTTCGCCGCGTCCTTCAGCTTCTTCATCGGACGCACCTTGACCTTGACGGTCGCCGGCTTGGCCTTGAAGGTCGTGGGCTGGCCGGTGAAGGGATTGATTCCCTGTCGCGCAGGCTTCGCCGGAACCTTGGTGACGGTGATCTTCAGCAGTCCCGGCAGCATGAAGGTGCCGGCGCCTCTCTTGCCGATCGAGGCGCGGATCGCGTCCTCGAGGGCGGCGAGCAATGCGCGCACGTCCTTTGCGGCAACCTTCGCTGCATCTGCGAGGTGAGCGACCAGCGCGGACTTGGTCAGCACGCTCTTGATCGATTGCGGGGCCTTCGGGGCGGCCTTGCGGGCGGGTTTCTTCGTGGATTTCTTCACGGACTTCTTCGCTTTTGCCATTGGGGGTAGTTCAACCTCGTGAGCTGGTGAATTCACGGCCAGTGGATGCCGGCCGCGGAACGAACGGTAGGCGAATGTCGTGCAGAAGCCAAGGGGTGCGCTCATCGCCTGCCCGCTCGCCCGCATCGAGAGTAGCCCTATTGGCCCGGAGAATCGATCGGGGGACATCGCATCAGGCCGACAACCGCACGTGCATCTGCCGTAACACGTCGGCGGCCAGTTCGAACGAACGCAACCTTGCCGCATGGTCGAACACGTTCGCCGTCAGCATCAGCTCATCCGGCCGGTGCCGCTCGATGAACGCCTCGACACCGCGTGCCACGGTCGCAGGCGCGCCGATCACGGCGCACGCCAGCGCTCGATCGACGCCCACGCGTTCCTCCGGCGTGCTGACTGCCGTGATGTCCGCGACCGGTGGCTGCACCAGTCCGGGCCGGCCACGCCGCAGGTTGATGAAGCCAAGCTGCTGCGACGTGAACAGGCGTCGTGCCTCCTCGTCGCTGTCGGCCGCGACCACGTTCAGCGCCAGCAACACGCGCGGCCGCTCGAGGCGGGCCGACGGACGAAACTTCTCGCGATAGATCGCCAGCGCCTGCTCCAGCATGTCGGGTGCGAAGTGCGAGGCGAACGCATACGGCAAGCCGAGTGCCGCCGCGAGTTGCGCGCCGAACAGGCTCGACCCGAGAATCCACGCCTCCACCTCGATGCCGGCGCCCGGCACCGCGCGCACCTGCTGGCCGGGCGCTACCGGCTCGAAGTATTGCAGCAGTTCCAGCACGTCGTTCGGGAACTCGTCTGCTCCCTGGTAGTACCGCCGCAACGCACGGGTTGCCGCCTGGTCGGTGCCCGGCGCGCGACCGAGCCCAAGATCGATGCGCCCCGGATACAGCGACGCCAGGGTGCCGAACTGCTCGGCCACCTGCAGCGGCGCGTGGTTCGGCAGCATGATGCCGCCAGAACCGACGCGAATGGTGGCAGTGTGGCCCGCGACGTGCCCGATCAGCACGGCCGTCGCCGCACTCGCAATTCCCGGCATGTTGTGGTGTTCCGCGAGCCAATAGCGTCGGTAACCGAGGCGCTCGCCGACGCGAGCCAGGTCGATCATGTTGGCGAATGCCGTGCGTGCGTCACTGCCTTCCGTGACCGGCACGAGATCGAGGATGGAGAACGGAATCATCCGCACATCTTGCCCGAACCTGCGGCGTCGCGTCCTGGCCGATGGACCGCGGGGCCGCAGCGTTCCGGATCAGGCGCAGATTACCTCGCCGAGTCAATCATGCGAGTGATTGCCAGTTCGACTTCCTCGGCCACACGCTTCAATGCCGGTGAGTCCGACAGGCTCGCGAGCATGGCCGTAGGCTTCACCATGCCGATGTGGGTCTGCCCGCCGTCCTCGTAGACCGAGATACGACACGGGAGCGCAACGTTCATGCCCATGTCCGCTGTCAGCACACGCGCCGCCTGCTTCGGGTTGCAGACGTCGAGGATGCGGCACTCCTGCGGCAATTCAACGCCCTTGCCGGCCAGAGTCTGCTTCAGATCGTACTGGTGAAGGACGCCAAAGCCGTTCTGGCGCACGGCCGTCTCGAGATCCGCCACGGCCTGGTCGACGCTTTTGTTGCTGGTGACGACGTATCGCATGGCACGCTCCTTTGCAGAACACGACCCGATCATCCGCCAAAGCTTGGCGCAGGCCATCGCCGCTTTCCACCGTGACTCCACCGACCTGGAATCACACGTCCAGTATCGCCCCGTACGTGCGGAGGCGTACAGATGGCGCGGGC